>NZ_JACBXB010000650.1 GCF_013870575.1 Pseudonocardia pini | reverse complement strand
GGCGGGACGGCGGGTGCGTCGAGCTCGTAGCCCGTGAGGGACAGCTCGGGGAACACGACGACCCGGGCGCCCGCCGCGCGGACCGCCTCCGCGTGACCCCGCGCGTTGGCCGCCACGTCCCGCGCCACGCACGCGGGTTGGGCCGCGGCGACGGCCAGTCCGGGTCCTCCGGTCCGCATGCTCAAACCTCACACCACCGACGGGGTTCGGAGTCGACCCTTTCGGGTGACACTCGGTCATGATCGTCACGGCCAGCGATACCCGCTGGTAGGGCCACTCGGCCGTAAACCTTCGCCTCAAGACCGTAATTAAGTGAGGTCTCGTTGACGTAAGCGACACAATACGGCCGCGATCCGGACACTCGGGTCGGACGGGATAGGCACACCCCCGCCGACCATCCCGGAAGGAACCGCGTTGGACGTCCTGGTCCTGACGACCGCCTCCGACGGCTGTGTCGTACTCCCCGCGCTCGACCTGCTCCCCCACACCGTCCACACCGCACCCCTCTCCGTCGCCGCGTTCCTCGCCGCCCCGATGTGCGACGTCGTGCTCGTCGACGGGCGCACCCAGCCGCGGGCCGCCGCGGCCCTCGCCGGCCTCGTCGTCGCCACGGACCGGGGCGTCCCGGGCGTGGCGGTCGTCGACGAGGCAGCGCTCCCCTCCGTCGACGCCGGACCGTTCGCGCAGCTCGTGCTGAGCGGCGCGGGCCCCGCCGAGGTGGACGCCCGGCTCCGGCTCTCCCAGCGCCACCGCGTCCAGCTCGAGCCCGACGGCGTCGACGCCCCGGTGGTCATCCGCGTCGGCCCGTTCGAGCTGGACCAGCACGCGTACACGATCACCGTCGAGGCCCGCCCGCTCCCGCTCACCCACCACGAGTTCGAGGTGCTCCGGGCGCTGCTCGCGCACGCCGGGCGCCCGCTGTCGCGCGAGCGCCTGCTCGGCGTGCTCGGCGGCGCCGACCCCAGCCCGCGGGCGATCGACTGCCACGTCCGCGCGCTGCGGTCCAAACTGGGCAGACACCGCTCCAGCATCAAGACGGTCCGGGGCCTGGGCTACCTCGCCGTCACCGCCTAGTCTCCCGCACCGCAAGTCCGTCGCCCGTCTCGGCGGATCCAGGTTCACGCGAGGCCAGGCAGCCGGTCCGAGGCTCGTACCGGGTGTACTCGCCGGACCGGCGACGCCGCCTGCGTGGGGCCTGGGCCGTGGAGATCTGTGGCGGATTCGCGGTGCGGGACCCTAGTCTGGGGCGGTACCGCACGGGTGGCGGCGTCGATCTCGATCGTCTCCGGGAGCCGCCATGTCCCACGACCTCGTCGTCCGCCCGTTCCGCCGCGCGGACCGTGACCCCCTCACGGCCCTGGTCGCCGCGCACAGCACCGTCACCCAGACCAGCACGACCACCGCGACCGCGAGCACCACCCAGATCACCGGGCACCACCCGGCAGCACCTGGGACACCAGCGGCACCTGGCGGGGGTCCGCGGCGATCGCGGCCTGGTAGACCTGCAGCACCTGACCGGCGACGACCGGCCAGTCGAACTGCGCGGCCCGCGCCCGACCGGCGGCGGACAGCGCGGCCCGCCGCGCCGGGTCCGTCAGCAGGTCCCGCAGCGCGCCGGCCAGAGCCCCGGGGTCCCCCGTGGGGACCAGGACGCCGGCGGGACGGTCCTCGCCGAGCACGCGTCGGAAGCTCTCGAGGTCGCTGGCCACGACCGGCGCGCCCGCCGCCATGGCCTCGGTGAGCACCATCCCGAAGCTCTCGCCGCCCAGGTTGGGGGCGCAGAACACGTCGACGGAGCGCAGCGCGGCGGCCTTGGTCTCGTCGTCCACGGCGCCGAGGACCTCCAGCTCGACGGGGCCCGCCTCGCGACGCAGCACGTCGACGTCCCCGCGCCCGACCACGAGCAGCCGGGCGTCGACGGTCCGCAGCGCCTCGAGCAGCACCGACATGCCCTTGCGGGGCTCGGTGAACCGCCCGACGAACCCGACGGTCGGCGTGCGCGGATAGCCGGGCAGCAACCGGCCTGCGGCGAAGCGGGCGACGTCGACCCCGTTGGGGATCTCCGTCGCGTCCCCGCCGAGGTGCTCGACCTGGACCCGGCGGGCCGTCGACGACACCGCGATCCGCGCCGTGACCTTCTCCATCAGCGGCCGCAGCACCCCGCCGAAGGCGTGCAGCGTGCGGGAGCGCTCGGTGGAGGTGTGGAAGGTCGCGACGATCGGGCCCTCCGCGGCGAGCAGGGCGAGCACGGAGATCGAGAACGTGGTGGGTTCGTGCAGGTGGAGGACGTCGAACGCGTTGTCGGCCAGCCAGCGGCGGGCGCGGGCGTAGGTGACCGGGCCGAACGTCACCCGCGCCACCGAGCCGTTGTACGGCACGCCGAGAGCCTTCCCCGCGGGCGTGACGAACGCGGGCAGCACGGTGTCCTCGTCCGCGGGCGCGAGCACGGACACCGTGTGCCCCAACGCCTGCAGCGCCACCGCCAGGTCGACGACATGGGCCTGCACCCCGCCCGGGACGTCGAGCGAGTAGGGGCAGACGATCCCCACCCTCACCGGCCGTCGCCCCCCGGGGTCAGGTCCTGCAGCATGTGCCAGTCCGCCGGATGGGCCGCGATGAGCTGCTCGAAGGCGCGGGCGATCTCCAGCGTGGCCTTCTCCACCCCGCCCGACCGCTCGGGCACCGGGATCGGCTCGGTGATGGTGGCGCCCCAGCGGCCGCCCGGCAGGAAGTACGGCCCGGCGACGTGCAGCTGAGCGCCCGTGAGGGAGGCCAGCGCGGCGGGCCCCGAGGGCAGCTTGACCGTGTCGCCGAAGAAGGGCACGTCGATGCCGGTCCCCGTGAGGTCGCGGTCGCTGACCAGGCAGACCAGGCCGCCCGCGCGCAGCCTGCGGGTGAGCGCGACGTGGGCGCGGCGGCCGTCGTCCTGCGCCACGATCTCGAAGCCGAGCGACTCGCGGTACCCCACGAACCGCCGGTAGACCGAGGCGGGCTCCAACCGCTCGACGACCGTCGTCATCACCGGCGGCAGCCCGTGCCTGCGCATCTCCTCGATGGCGTAGACCCCGGCGACGTCCCAGTTCCCCGCGTGCGGCAGGGCGAGCACCACGCCCCGGCCCTCCTGCATCGCGGCGATCACGCCCGCCATGCCCGTGGTCCACGGGGCCATGCCGGCGTGCACGGCCCGCGGGTCCAGCGCGGGCAGCCGGAAGGCCTCCTGCCAGTACCGCGCGTAGCTGCGCAGCGCGGCGCGGACCAGCC
>NZ_JACBXB010000064.1 GCF_013870575.1 Pseudonocardia pini | reverse complement strand
GGGCCACACTCGACCCATGGCCGCGCCAGGCACCTTCGTCGGCAGGCTCGCGGAGCTGACCGCCCTGTCCGAGGAGCTCGACCTGGTCCGGTCCGGCGTGGCCCGCGGTCCCTTGTGACTGGAGTCACCAGAGGAGTAGGAGTTATCCACAGTATCCACAGCCTTGTCCCCAGGGGCGGCCGTCTGGCGGTCACCCGACTTCTTCCGTTCCCTCGCACGTCAGGCGGTGTTCGGCGGGTCCTCTCCCCGTGTCGACCTCGCCACCGAGCCGCCGCCCACCGAGAAGCGGGTACCAGTCAGCTGCGCCGGGACGTCCTCGTCGACCGCCGCGGTCACGATGACCTGTTCCGCCTCTGCGGCGACCGCACACAACGCCCGGCGCCGTTGCGCGTCCAGCTCGGCGAAGACGTCGTCGAGGATGAGGACCGGCTCGACGTCGTCCGCCTTCAGCAGGCGGTACGACGCGAGCCGCAGGGAGAGCGCGATCGCCCAGGACTCGCCGTGGCTCGCGTACCCCTTGGCGGGACCCTCGCCGAGGTTGAGCACCAGGTCGTCCCGGTGCGGGCCGACCAGGCACACCCCGCGCTCGATCTCCTGGCGGCGGACCTGCGCCAGCTCCGCGAGCAGGAGGCCTTCCAGGTCCGCGCGGTCGAGCTCGCCCGGGATCGAACACTTGTAGCTGAGCGACAACGGGTCCGAGCTCGGTGCGACCTCGGAGAACGCCTTCTCCGCGTGCGGCGCGATCCCGTCCACCAGCTCGAGCCGCCCCAGGAGCAGCGCCGCGCCGTGCCGGGCGAGGTGCCCGTCCCACACCTCGAGCGTGGACAGGTCGGCCTGGCGGTTCCGGGCGGTCTTGAGCAGTGCCGACCGCTGCCGCAGCACCCGGTCGTAGTCGCTGCGCACCCCCGCGTACCGCGGGTAGCGGGCCACCAGCAGCTCGTCGAGGAACCGGCGCCGCTCGCTCGGGTCGCCGCGCACCAGCGCGAGGTCCTCGGGGGCGAACAGCACGCTGCGCAGGATGCCGAGGATCTCCCGCGGCCGCGGCACCGGCGCGCGGTTGACCCGGGCGCGGTTCGCCCGCCCCGCCGTGATCTCCAGCTCCACGAAGAGCTCGCGGCCCTGGTGCACGACCTGGGCCCGCACGATCGCGCGCTCGGCGCCCCGCCGGATCAGCGGGGCGTCGTTCGCGACGCGGTGCGAGCCGAGCGTGGCGACGTACCCGATGGCCTCCACCAGGTTCGTCTTGCCGACGCCGTTGGACCCGACCAGGACCGTCACCCCCGGTTCGAGGTCGAGCTCGGCCCGTTCCCAGGAGCGGAAGTCCTCGACGGCCAGTCGCCGCAGGTGCATCAGCCCTGCGTGCTGCCGGTCCCCGAGCTGGGGCCCGCGTGGTCGCCCGGGGCGCCGGACGGGCCGGCGACCTTCTTCACGGCGTGCCCGCCGAACTGGTTGCGAAGCGCCGCAACGGCCTTCATCGCGGGCGACTCGTCCTGGCGGGAGGCGAAGCGCGCGAACAGGGCCGCGGAGATCACCGGCAGCGGGACGGCGTGCTGGATGGCCTCCTCGATCGTCCACCGGCCCTCGCCGGAGTCGTCGACGTAGCCCTCCAGGTCCGCCAGGTGCGGGTCCTCCTTGAGCGCGTTGACGAGCAGGTCCAGCAGCCAGGACCGGACGACGGTGCCGCGCGACCACGCCTGGATCACCGCGGGCACGTCGTGGATCAGGGGTGCGGCCTCCATGAGCTCGAAGCCCTCGGCGTAGGCCTGCATCAGGCCGTACTCGATGCCGTTGTGCACCATCTTCGAGAAGTGCCCGGCGCCGACGGGCCCGGCGTGCGCGAAGCCCTCCTCGCGGGCCCCCTCCGGCCGCAGCGCGTCGAAGATCGGCATGGCGAGGTCGATGTGCTCCTTCGACCCGCCCGCCATCAGGCCGTAGCCGTTGTCCTTGCCCCAGATGCCACCGGACACGCCGCAGTCGACGTAGCCGATCCCCTTGGCATCCAACAACTCCGCGTTCGGGGCGTCGTCCGTGTAGCGGGAGTTGCCGCCGTCGATCACGAGATCGCCCGGCTCCAGGATGTCGGCGAGCGCGCGGACCGTGGACCGGGTCGGCTCGCCGGAGGGCACCATCACCCAGACCACCCGCGGGCCCTCGAGGGCTTTCGCGAGCTCCGCCAGCGACGGGACGTCCGTGACCTCGGGCCGCGGGTCGTACCCGACGACCTCGTGCCCCGCCGCCCGCACCCGGTCCCGCATGTTGCCGCCCATGCGGCCCAGGCCGATCAGTCCGAGTTGCACGTCCCGCTCCTCATCCGTCACTCATGCCTTGCGCGTCAGCGCTCATCGTGCCGCATGCGTCCGAACGGGACCCGACGGGCAGCCGAGATCACCCGGGGAGGCGCACCGGCATCAGCAGGTGGAGGTAGCCGGGGCTCGCGGGGGCGTCCGCGCCCTCCTCGCCGTCCGCGGGCGGGAGCACCGGTCGGACCAGCGCGGGCCGGTTCGGCGTGGTGAACGTGAGCTGCGTCTTCTCGGTGTGCAGGGCGCCGAGGGCGTCGAGCAGGTAGCCGGGGTTGAACGCGATCATGAGGGGGTTGCCGTCGAGCACGCAGGGCAGCTCCTCCTCGGCGCTCCCGACGTCCTCGCCGCCCGCCGCGAGCCGCAGCCCGTCCTCGCCGAACTCCATCCGGATCTGCGCGACCCGGTCGGCGACGAGCGAGACGCGCTTGATCGCCTCGACGAGCGCGGACACCTGCAGCTCGGCCGCGGTGGTGTGCTCGGCCGGGATGAGCTGGCGGAAGCGGGGGAACTCGGCGTCGAGCAGGCGGGTGGTGGCGCGGCGGCCGCCCCCGGTGAGGCCGAGCATGCCGTCGCCCGCGGACAGCGCGATCTCGACGCTCCCCGCGTTGGCCAGCGTCTTCGCCACGTCCGACAGGGTCTTCGCCGGGATCAGGACCGCCGTGGAGCCGGACGCGTCCTCCGGCTGCCAGTCCAGCTCGCGCACGGCCAGCCGGAACCGGTCGGTCGCGGCGAGGGTCAGCCGGGTGCCTTCGATCTCCAGCCGGATGCCGGTCAGCATCGGGAGCGTGTCGTCCCGGCCCGCGGCGACGGCGACCTGCGCGACCGCCCCGGCCAGCTCCGCCGCGTCGACGGTGCCCGCGCGCTGCGGCATCCCCGGCAGCTGGGGGTAGTCCTCGACCGGCATGGTCGGCAGCGAGAACCGGCTGTTGCCGCAGTTGATCGTGGCGCGCGACCCGTCGACGACGAGGTCCACCGGCTTGTTCGGCAGGGCGCGGGTGATGTCCGCCAAGAGCCTGCCGGAGACGAGCACCTTGCCGGGATCGCCGATCGTCGCGTCGAGCTCGACCCGCGCCGAGGTCTCGTAGTCGAACCCGGAGACCGTGAGCCGGTCCCCTCCCTCACCGGAGCTGGCGTCGATCAGGACGCCGCCCAGGACCGGCACCGGCGGTCGCGCGGGCAGGCTGCGGGCGACCCAGGCAGCGGCATCGGCGAGCACGTCGCGTTCGACCCGGAACTTCATCGCGAGAGGGACCTTTCACCGGTGGTCACTGGGTGTGACCGGGAGGCGGGCACACAGAGCGGACTGTGAGGAGCCCGGACGACGACGGGTTCGGCGCAGCTCGGGGGACTCCGATCGAGTCTCCCCCGGGACTCCGCCGACGCCACGGAGCGGTCCGGGTTCGGCCGACTCACCGTAGAGCCTTCCGAGGCCGGGTGTCACGTCGCGGGTGGGCTCCCGGCGAGCGGTCGACGGTCCGTGTCCGAGAGCCCTCGTTCGAGTCCCCATCCACCGCCCTCTTTCTCTGTAGTTCTTCGAAGGAGAGAACTACAGACGTAGAGATAGGGCCTGTGCATAGTGTGGATGGAGGCTGTCGTCGCAGGTCGGACGGTGCGGCGTCCTGGGGACGGTGCCTGCGGACGGAACCGGGACGGATCGTCGGACCGGTGGACAGCCGGCGTCCGGGGCGGGTTGTCCGTCCGCCATCCCCGGCTCGGAGGGGAGTTGTCCACCGTTTCCGAGGCATCCGTCCACGGGTGTCGGCGCAACAATCCACAGAGTTGTCCCCAGATGTGGGTGAAGCGTGGCCATGCGTCCACGCTGTGCGACCGGTCGGCGGCCTCGCAGCGACCCGGTGACGGCGTCCGGACCCCTCGGGAGCCCCGCCCTGCACACGATCTGCAACGGACCGTGACGAAACCGGTCACGGGCGCGGCCTCCGGAGCGTCGGACTGTGCGGCGAGCGCCTATTAGCAGACGACGAGCGGTCGCAGTGGGAGCGACACGCGGGGTGTGTCGATCTCGATTCGGAAACGGCGTGGTCGATGCGGGTGGGGTGGATGTCGATCTTCGTGACGGCGTGTGGGGGTGCCTGACTGACGATGGCGCGGCCTCCGGCGTCCCGAGCCCGATGCTCCGTGTGGGTGTGACGGCGGTGACGGAGCGACTTGGGTCCTTCGAGTGAGGAAGGGTGGGGCGGGGCTGGGGACAACCTGGGATCGGGCGGTGGTCAGGGGGCTGCTCGTACGGAGTCGGTTCTCGCTGGGGCGGCTCCTGCTGGTGGGGCGGCTCCTGCTGGTTGGGCCCCGCTCTGTGGTTGGGGCCCGCTCTGTGGTTGGGGCCCGCTCTGTGGTTGGGGCCCGCTCTGTGGTTGGGGCGCTGTTGCTGGACGGGTGCTCGGTGGTGTGGGCGGCTCTCGGTGTGGTGGGGCGGCTCGGTGTGGTGGGGCGGCTCGGTGTGGTGAGGCGGCTCGGTGTGGTGAGGCGGCTCGGTGTGGTGAGGCGGCTCGGTGTGGTGGGGCGGCTCGGTGTGGTGGGGCGGCTCGGTGTGGTGGGGCGGCGCGCACGGTCACCCACGATCTGCTGCCGAGGGTGTACGACGTGACCGGTGATCACCGGTTCGGCGCGCTCCGCCGCGGAGAGCGCGGTCCTGGGCTCCGCGATGGTGATCATGGAGAGATCGGGGTGTAGTCGCCTGTGCTCGGTCGTGCCGGGTGCGCTGGGCGGCGGCGGTGAGCCGTCGAACCCGGCTGGAGCGAGTCTTGGCTCACTGCTCCGAGTTGTCGAGCGGCGATCGGCGCGATCGCACGACGGCCCAGGCACGCCGTTGGGCTATCGCAGGAATCGATCACCCGAGGGCACTTCGGTGAGACCGCTGGCGGGTGCGTCTGTCCGGATGCCTGTGTCAGGACGCGTTGGTGCGGAGGGACTTTGCGCGGAGGCGGGTGCGTGGACGCGAGGACTCGGGCCGGGTGAGTCGCCGGTCGTGAGGAGTGCGGCACCCGGGTGCCGCACTCCTCACAGAGCGCGGAGTCGTCCAGGAGCGGCGTATGGGACGTGTGGTCGCGGTGCTCTGGCGGTCGCTGTGGATGGTGCAGCCGCTGCCGCCGCAGGCAGGGCGGTCCCTGCAGAGGGAACCGCGACGGAACGCCGACCCCCGGCTGTGAGGTGAGTCGTGCCGCGGGAGTGGTCCTAGCTGCAGGCGCGAATGCGTCGGCCGCGGGACTGAGGCCGAGGTGCCACGCCGACAGGTCGTCGTGAGGGCCGTGACCGCGGTCGCGAGGGAGCCGGCGGCGGGAGTGAGAGCGAGGACCCACCGACAGGTCGTCGTCGGGCGGTGTCGAGGGCGTCGCCGTGACAGCGGGCGCTGCGGCGCGAGTGCGTCGGCGGCGGGAGCGAGACCGAGCTGCCGCGCCGACAGATCTTCCCTCGGGTTCTCGGGGACAACGCTGCGAGGGCGTCGCCGCAACCGGTAGCGGTGCTGAGGGGGCTGGCGGCGGGAGTGAGAGCGAGGACCCACCGACAGGTCGTCGTCGGGCGGTGTCGGGGGCGTCGCCGTGACAGCGGTCGCTCAGGCGTGACCACCCGGGAGCGAGGCCGAGGTGCCACGGCGACAGGTCGTCATGAGGGCGGCGATGTGACAGCGGTGGCGAGGGTGCACCGGCGAGCGAGGAGCCGCACCGACAGGTCGTCGTGAGAGCGGGGCGGTCCTGCGGTCGGCACCCCACCCTGCGAACCATGATCACCAGCTCGGCACGGACAGCCGCGCCCTTCGCGGCCTGCGCTGCCAGAACGGTGATCATGGGGCAAGTCGGTCCGATCCCTCCGGGCCTGACCCCGACTGCTGGCCCGCAGGCGGGACCCCACCGGAGCCCGTCGGATCGATCAGGGGCGCTGGGGCAGACCGCGGAGGGCTCAGTGCCTCGCGCGCTGCTTGATCCGAGCGGTGAGCTCCTGCACCTGCTCGAACGTCTTGCGGCGCAACGAGATCTCGTTGCGGATCTTCTTGTCCGCGTGCATCACGGTCGTGTGGTCGCGGCCGCCGAAGGTCTGGCCGATGCGCGGGAGGGAGAGGTCCGTGAGCTCGCGGCACAGGTACATGGAGATCTGCCGCGCCTGCGCGAGCGCCTTCGTCTTCCCCGGCCCGCAGAGCTCCTCCATCGTCACGTCGAAGAACTCGGCGGTGACCGCCATGATCGTCGGCGCGGTGATCTCGGAGGCGGCGGAGTCCGGGATGAGGTCGCGGAGCACGATCTCGGCGAGCTGGGTGTCCACCGGCTGCCGGTTGAGCGAGGCAAAGGCCGTGACGCGGATGAGCGCGCCCTCGAGCTCACGGATGTTCCGCTCGATGCGCTCGGCGATGAACTCCAGCACGTCCCCAGGGACCGCGAGCCGGTCCTGCGCCGCCTTCTTCCGGAGGATCGCGATCCGCGTCTCCAGCTCGGGCGGCTGGATGTCGGTGATCAGGCCCCACTCGAACCGCGTGCGCATCCGGTCCTCGAGGGTCTCGAGGCGCTTCGGCGGCCGGTCGGAGGAGACGACGATCTGCTTGTTCGCGTTGTGGAGGGTGTTGAAGGTGTGGAAGAACTCCTCCTGCGTCCCCTCCTTGCCCTCCAGGAACTGGATGTCGTCGACGAGCAGCACGTCGACGTCCCGGTAGCGGCGCTGGAAGGCGACCTTGCGGTCGTCTCGCAGGGAGTTGATGAAGTCGTTCGTGAACTCCTCGGTACTGACGTACCGCACCCGCATCCCGGGGAAGAGCCGTTGCGCGTAGTGGCCCACCGCGTGCAGCAGGTGGGTCTTGCCCAGCCCGGACTCGCCCCAGATGAACAAGGGGTTGTAGGCGCGGGCGGGTGCCTCGGCGACGGCGACCGCGGCGGCGTGCGAGAAGCGGTTCGACGCGCCGATGACGAACGTGTCGAAGATGTACTTCTCGTTCAGCCGGGTCTGGGAGCGCGGCGCGACCGGGTCCCCCGCCTGCGGGGCCGAGTACGTCGGCCACACCTCGGGCCGGGCCTCCGGCGGGGGCGGAGGTGTGCCCTCGACGCCGGCGGGCTCCGGGAGCGCGGCGGCCGCGGCGGGGTCGACCGGGATGCCCGAGGGCGGGGTGGGGACGTCCGCCGTGGCGCCGTCGGATCCCATCGGGACGGGGGTCGGCGCCCGCGACTCGGCGATCGCCCCGAGGGAGGGAGCGCCCACGGGCCTGCGCGACGGGGGGTCCGGCACCTCGGTGCCGCCGGACGCGGCGTTCGGGTCGACGACGACCGCGAGGTTCACCTGGACGCCGAGATGGCGGCGGATCGCGTCGCTGATCGGACGGCGCAGGATCCGCTCGATCGCGTCCTTGGCGAACTCACTGGGCGCGGCCAGCAGCGCGGTGCCGTCGAGCAGCCCGAGCGGGCGGGTCAGCCGGAGGAAGGCGCGCTGCTGCGCGGAGAGCCCGGGCCCGCCGCTGTCCTGGGCGGGCGTGGCGAGGTCGGCGATGACCAGATCCCACACCTGGGCGAGGTCCTCGGCCACCGCTCGGCCCCTCTCTTGGGCGGCCGGCTGGGGGCGGCCACATGTCCTGGATCGTCGTCGCGTGCGCGCAGGTCGGCCCGGGTCCGAATCATCCCCAGACTTATCCACACATGTGCACGACCGTACGCAGGGGAGTTCGACGGACCGGTGTCGCCCCTCGATCGCGCGGTCCGCAGTGCCGGCGACGGACGTCGACGGCGTGGAGCGATGTCCCGATCCCCCCGGATGGAACGTGAAGGGCGCACGCTAACAACGACCGGCGGGCGTCCACAAGACACGCAGGTGAGACCGGCTTCCACCGCCGTGCCGCCCGCCCCGGGTGGCCTGCGATGATGACGGTGAGCGATATCGCGGTCACCGCCTTTCGGGTGGCTCCGGGGGCGGTTTGACCCTCCTTCGCGGCGCTGCGTACCCTGTTCTCAGGCGCGTTCCGCCGTCGGCACCCCCGACGGGTTCGAGCGGCGTGCAGGACCACTGAGATCAGCTACCGACGGCGCGACCACCGTGTCGTCGATCGGGAGAGACGACCGTGAGCAAGCGCACCTTTCAGCCGAACAACCGCCGCCGGGCCAAGACGCACGGCTTCCGGCTTCGGATGCGTACGCGCGCAGGGCGCGCGATCCTCTCCTCGCGCCGCCGCAAGGGCCGCGGCGCTCTCTCGGCCTGATCCGCGCGGCGTCGGAGTGTTGCCCGCCGGCGCCCGGTTGACCCGTCGGGACGAGTTCGCCTCGACGATCCGCCGCGGTGGTCGAGCGGGACGCTCCCGTCTCGTCGTGCATCTGGACATGACCTCGAATCCGGTCCTCGCCCCGAGGGCCGGATTCGTCGTGAGCAAGGCCGTCGGCAACGCGGTGGTCCGCCACCGTGTCACCCGGCGGCTGCGCCATCTCGTCGCGGCCCGTCTGGACACCCTGCCGGGTGGGTCGCTGCTCGTCGTGCGAGCACTGCCCCCCGCCGCCGCGGCCACGTCCGCCGAGCTGGCGACCGACCTCGACTCCGGGCTGCGCTCGGCGGTGAGGAAGCGGGAGCGGGCCCGGTGACCGATCCCTCGACACCGCACCCCTCCCCCGTCGCACGGGTGCTGGTCGGCGCTGTGCGTTTCTACCAGCGCTGGATCTCCCCGAACCTGCCGCCGACCTGCCGGTTCTACCCCAGCTGCAGCGCCTACGCGCTCGAGGCCGTCCAGGTGCACGGCGCGCTGCGCGGGACCTGGTTGGCGCTGCTGCGGCTGTTGCGGTGTCACCCGTGGCACCCTGGCGGGATGGACCCGGTCCCGCCCCGGGGGCCCGCCGCCCCCGGACCTGACCACCGAGCCGACTGCACTGAGAAGTGCGAGGAGCAAGCGCCGTGCTGAACTTCATCTACTACCCCGTGTCGTTCATCATGTGGGTCTGGCACAAGGCGTTCGGCTACATCTTCGGCGCGGACGCGGGCATCTCCTGGGTCCTGGCGGTCATCTTCCTCGTCTTCACTCTGCGCGCGATCCTCTACAAGCCGTTCGTCGGCCAGGTCCGCTCGATGCGCAAGATGCAGGACATGGCGCCGGAGATGCAGCGGCTCCGGAAGAAGTACGCCAACGACCGCCAGAAGCTCACCCAGGAGATGCAGAAGCTCCAGGCGCAGAACGGGGCCAACCCGCTCGGTGGCTGTCTCCCGGTCCTGGTGCAGGTCCCGGTGTTCATCGGTCTGTTCCACGTGCTCCGGGAGTTCGCGCCCGGCAAGACCGAGAACTACTTCTTCGGCGCGGACGAGGTCCGCTCGTTCATCGACTCGGACTTCTTCGGCGCCAAGCTCGGCGCGACCGTCATCAACACCCAGTACTCCACGGTCACCCTCGAGCAGCTCGGCGGGAACCTCACCAGCCAGCTCATCGTGATGATCCCGCTGATGATCCTCGCGGGCATCTTCACCCACATCACGGCGCGGCACTCGGTCGCCCGGCAGGCCGCCAACCCGGCCGCCATGGCGACGTCGCAGACCGCGATCATGAACAAGCTGATGCTGTACGTGTTCCCGATCGGCGTCGTGGTCGGTGGCCCGTTCCTCCCCCTGGCGATCCTCTTCTACTGGGTCTCGAACAACCTCTGGACGCTCGGCCAGCAGTACGTCGTCTACAAGAAGATCGACGCCGAGGAGTCCGAGAAGAAGGACAAGGCCGCGGAGCAGCGCAACGCGTTGGCGCCCAAGCCCGGCCAGAAGCCGAACCGCAACGGGTCCGCGCCCGCCGAGCCGGAGATCGTCGAGCAGGCCGAGGTCGAGGTCGAGGCCGACGGTGCCCCGGCCAAGAAGCCCGGCGCGAAGCCCGTGAACAAGCCGAAGCCCGGCGCGAAGCCGAACGGCGGCAAACCCGCCAACCGGCCCGCCGGGCAGGGTGGCCGCCCCGGCGGCGGTAACCGGACGCAGGCCCGCAAGGGCAAGAAGCGCCGGTAGCAGACCTTCGAGCGGGCCGCGATCCTGTCGTGGCCCGTTCACGTCGTCCGGCCGCTCCGGCGGTCCGGACGGACGCAACGTGGAGAGGAGACACTCGTGCCGAAGACCGCGGAGGGCGGGTCGGAGGACCAGCTGATCAAGGAAGGCGACATCGCCGGGGACTACCTCGAGCGACTGCTCGACATCCTCGACTACGACGGTGACATCGACCTGGACGTCGAGGCCGGCCGGGCGATCGTCAGCATCGACGGCGGGGCCGATCTCGCCAAGCTCGTCGGTGAGAAGGGTTCGGGACTGGAGTCGCTCCAGGAACTGACCCGGCTCGCGGTGCAGCAGGCCTCGGGCAACCGCAGCCGACTCATGCTCGACATCGCCGGATGGCGTCAGACGCGGCGGGACGAGCTCACCGAGATCGGCACCCGAACCGCCGAGGAGGTCCTCGAGTCCGGCGAGTCCGCTCGCCTGCGCCCGATGACCCCGTTCGAGCGCAAGGTGGTGCACGACGCCGTCGCCGCGGTGAAGGGCGTGTCCAGCGAGAGTGAGGGCGAGGAGCCGCGCCGACAGGTCGTCGTCTTCCGCGACAAGTAGGCCGAGCCCCGCGCGCCCTCCGTGTCCTCTTCGGACCGGAGGGCGTCGCCGTATCTCCCCCAGGACGGTTTCACGTGGAACATCCCCCTCCCTCCGCCGCCGGAAAGGTGTTCGGCGACCGGCTCGAGCTTGCGGCGCGGTACGTCGAGCACCTGGCGACCTCCGGGGTCGAGCGCGGCCTGATCGGGCCGCGGGAGACCGACCGGCTGTGGGACCGGCACGTCCTCAACTGCGCCGTCGTCGCGGATCTCGTGCCGGACAGCGCCAAAGTGGTGGATGTGGGCTCGGGAGCGGGCCTTCCCGGGATACCGTTGGCCCTGGCCCGACCGGATCTCCGGATCGTGCTCGTCGAGCCGCTCGCCCGCCGGGTCGAATGGCTGTCCGAGATCGTCGAGGATCTCGGCCTGTCGTTGACCGTCGAGCGCGGTCGGGCGGAGGAGAATGCGATCCGGCGTCGATGGGAGGGGGCGGACGTGGTCACCGCTCGTGCCGTCGCACCGCTCGCCCGTCTCGCCGGATGGTCGCTGCCGCTGTTGCGCGTCGGTGGCAGGCTCCTCGCCGTGAAGGGCGCCTCGGCGCCGCAGGAGATCGACCGCGACGCGGCGGAGGTCCACAGGCTCGGTGGCGCCAGGCCACAGATCGAACTGTGCGGGCACGGCGTCGTCGACCCACCGAGCACGGTGGTGTCGATCGAGCGCGAGGCCCGCCCCGCCGGTCGAACCCGGAAGAAGCGTTCCACGTGAAACATCGTCAGGAAGGTCCCCCGCGATGAGTATCGGCTGGACCCCGATCGCCGAAGAGGCGGAACGCGCCGCCCGCCTTCGGCATCCCGACCGCCATGGGATGCCGAAGCCCGCGCACCGCCGCATCCTGACGGTCGCGAACCAGAAGGGTGGCGTGGGCAAGACGACCAGCACGGTCAACGTCGCCGCCGCCCTCTCCATGCACGGCCTGCGGGTCCTCGTCATCGACCTGGATCCGCAGGGCAACGCCAGCACCGCCTTGGGTGTCGAGCACCGCGCGGGCACTCCGTCGGTCTACGAGGCACTGCTGGGCGAGATCAGCATCATCGAGGCCGCGGCGGTCAGCACGGCGTCGGACAACCTGCTGTGTGTGCCGGCCACCATCGACCTGGCCGGCGCCGAGATCGAGCTCGTCAGCATGGTCGCCAGGGAGTCGCGGCTGCGGCAGGCGCTGTCGGACGCGGTGCTCGACGAGCTCGGCGTCGACTACGTCCTCATCGACTGCCCGCCCTCACTCGGGCTCCTCACGGTCAACGCGCTCGTCGCGGCCCAGGAGGTCCTGATCCCGATCCAGTGCGAGTACTACGCACTGGAGGGACTCGGGCAGCTGCTGAGCAACATCGATCTCGTGCGGTCGCACCTCAACACGGCACTGCACGTCTCCACGATCCTGCTGACGATGTACGACGGGCGCACCAAGCTCGCCGACCAGGTCACCTCGGAGGTCCGGCAGCACTTCGCAGGCACCGTGCTGCGGACCGTCATCCCGCGGAGCGTCAAGGTGTCCGAGGCGCCGGGCTACAGCCAGACGGTGCTCGCGTACGACCCGGGCTCTCGCGGCGCGATGAGCTACGTCGACGCGGCGCGGGAGATCGCGGAGTACGGCTCGCACATGGGAGCCGACTCGGAGACGGGTAGCGCGTAGATGGTCGAGCGAAAGGGCGGGCTGGGCCGAGGCCTTGCCGCACTCATCCCGACGGCGCCGGTCTCCGGTGTCACGGTGGGGACCACACAGCCGTCCGATCTCTACACGACGACGCCCTCGCGGCCGCAGCCGGCGCCCGAGATGGGTGCCGTCTACCGGGAGATCCCGGTCGGTGCGATCCGCCCGAACCCGAAGCAGCCCCGCGCCCAGTTCGACGACGAGCACCTGGCCGAGCTCGAGCACTCCATTCGGGAGTTCGGTCTGCTGCAGCCGATCGTCGTGCGCGAGACGGCGCCGGGGAGCTACGAGCTCGTCATGGGCGAGCGGCGCTGGCGGGCCTCCCAGCGGGCGGGGCTCGCGGAGCTCCCGGCGATCGTCCGCAGCACCGGCAACGACGAGATGCTCCGGGACGCGCTGCTCGAGAACATCCACCGGGTGCAGCTGAACCCGCTGGAGGAGGCGGCCGCCTACGAGCAGCTGCTGGCGGAGTTCGGCGTCACGCAGACGGAGCTGGCGGACCGGATCGGCCGCAGCAGGCCCGTCGTCACCAACATGATCCGGCTGCTGCGGCTGCCGGTGGCG
>NZ_JACBXB010000649.1 GCF_013870575.1 Pseudonocardia pini | reverse complement strand
CACAACGGCAAGGCCGTCCGGGCCTCCACCGGGAGCGTCTTCCACCTCCCCGTGGCCCGCGAACGGGACCTCCCCACCGTGCTGGCGGCCCTGGGTGGGCTGACCGTGCTCGCCGCGGACGGACACGGCGAGCTGGACCTGCACTCACCCGCGGCCGCCGAGGTGCTGGCCCGCCCCACGGCGTGGATATTCGGGGGCGAGGCGCACGGCCTGCCCGAGATCGTGCTGGCCGCGGCGGACCATCGCGTGCGGGTCCCGCTGTACGGCCGCGCGGAGAGCCTGAACCTGGCCACCGCCGCGGCCGTGTGCCTGTACGCGAGCGCTGCGGGGCAGCGTTCTAGGATCACCGACCGTGCCTGAGGGAACCGCCATGAGCAGCATCGACGTCACCGACCTGGACGCCGCCGTCGAGGCCGCGCGCGAGGCGTTCGACGGCGCGGGTGACCTGGAGGCCCTCGCCGCCGTCCGGCCCGCCCACCTCGGCGACAAGGCGCCCGTCCTGCTCGCCCGGCGCAGCCTCGGCAGCCTGCCCGGCAAGGAGCGCGCCGAGGCGGGCAAGCGGGTCAACGCCGCGCGCGTCGAGGTCCAGGCGGCCTTCGACGCCCGTCGCGGGGTCCTCGTCGCCGAGCGGGACGAGCGGGTCCTGCGCGAGGAGACCGTCGACGTCAGCCTGCCGTGGGACCGGCACCCGCGCGGCGCCCGACACCCCATCACCCAGATCGCCGAGACGATCGCGGACGTGTTCGTGGGGATGGGCTGGGAGGTCGCGGAGGGCCCCGAGGTCGAGTCCCCCTGGCTGAACTTCGACGCGCTGAACTTCGGCAAGGACCATCCCGCACGGACCATGCAGGACACGTTCTACCTGGCCGACGGCACCGTCCTGCGCACCCACACCTCCCCGGTGCAGGTGCGGGCGCTGCTGGAGCGCGAGCTGCCGGTCTACGTGGTCTGCCCGGGGCGCACCTTCCGCACGGACGAGCTCGACGCCACCCACACCCCCGTCTTCCACCAGGTCGAGGGCCTGGCGGTGGACAAGGGCATCACCATGGCGCACCTCAAGGGCACGCTCGACGCCTTCGCCCGCGCCATGTTCGGGCACGAGTCCACGACCCGGCTGCGGCCGAGCTTCTTCCCCTTCACCGAGCCGTCCGCCGAGGTGGACGTGTGGTTCCCGGAGAAGAAGGGCGGCGCGGGCTGGGTCGAGTGGGGCGGCTGCGGCATGGTCAACCCCAACGTCCTGCGCTCCTGCGGCGTGGACCCGGAGGTCTACTCCGGCTTCGCCTTCGGCATGGGCCTGGAGCGGACCCTGCAGTTCCGCAACGGGCTGCCGGACATGCGGGACATGGTCGAGGGCGACGTCCGGTTCAGCCGGGCCTTCGGTATCTGAGGAGTACGACGTGCGAGTCCCCCTGTCCTGGCTGCGTGACCACGTGGCCGACGTCCCCGCCGACCCCGCGGTCGTCGGGGAGGCGTTCGTGCGCGTCGGTCTCGAGCTCGAGGAGATCCACCCCCTCCCGGAGATCACGGGGCCGCTCACCGTCGGTCGCGTGCTGGAGATCGACGAACTCACCGGGTTCAAGAAGCCGATCCGGTACTGCCGGGTGGACGTCGGCGACGCCGAGCCGCAGGGGATCGTCTGCGGCGCACGGAACTTCGCCGTCGGCGACCTGGTCGTCGCCGCGCTGCCGGGTGCCGTGCTGCCCGGTCCGTTCCCGATCGCCGCGCGGGAGACCTACGGCAGGACCTCGGACGGGATGATCTGCTCCGCGAAGGAGCTGGGGCTGGGGTCCGACCACTCCGGCATCCTCGTGCTGCCGCCGGGCACGGCCGAGCCGGGCGCGGACGCGCTGCCGGTGCTGGGGCTGACGGACCCGGTCGTCGAGCTGGCGATCACGCCGGACCGCGGCTACTGCTTCGCCGTGCGCGGGATCGCGCGCGAGCTGGCGGCGTCGCTGGGCACCGCGTACACGGACCCGGCGCTGCAGGTGGCGGTCCCGAAGGAGAAGGCCGCGGCGTACCCGGTCCGCATCGAGGACCCGACCGGTTGCGCCCGGTTCGTGACCCGCAGGGTCACCGGGGTGGACGCGAGCGCCCCCAGCCCCTGGTGGCTGCAGCGGCGGTTGCTCGCGGCGGGGATGCGGCCGATCTCGCTGACGGTGGACGTCACGAACTACGTGATGCTCGACCTCGGCCAGCCGATCCACGCCTACGACGGCTCGCGCCTGCGGGGAGACATCGTCGTGCGTCGCGCGGCCACGGGCGAGAAGCTCCGCACGCTCGACGACGTGGAGCGCACGCTGGACCCGGACGACCTCCTGATCACGGACGACTCGGGCCCGATCGGCCTGGCGGGCACCATGGGCGGGGCCTCGACGGAGATCCCGCTGGAGAAGACGGGGACCGTCGACGTCGTCATCGAGGCCGCGCACTTCACCCCGACCGTGGTCGCGCGGGCCGCCCGGCGGCACAAGCTGCCCAGCGAGGCGGCGAAGCGCTTCGAACGGGCCGTGGACCCGCAGCTGCCGCCGATCGCGGCCGAGCTGGTGGCGAACCTGCTGGTGGAGCACGGTGGCGGGCGGATCGAGCCCGGCCGCACGGACGTCGGCGCGGCACCCGCGCTGCCCGCGATCACCCTGGCCGTCGACCTCCCGGACCGTACCGCGGGCACGACCTACGCCCCCGGTGCCACCGTGGCGCGGCTGGAGGAGGTCGGCTGCGCGGTCACCGGGACCGACCCGCTCACGGTCACCCCGCCGTCGTGGCGGCCGGACCTGGACATCCCCGCGGCGCTGGTCGAGGAGGTCCTGCGGCTGGAGGGCTACGACACCATCCCGTCGGTGCTGCCCGCCGCGCCCGCCGGTCGGGGTCTGACCCCCGCCCAGCAGCGGGTCCGGGCGGTGTCGCGTGCGGTCGCCGAGACCGGGTTCGTGGAGGTGGAGCCCTTCCCGTTCGTGTCCGACAGCGCCTGGGACGCCCTGGGCCTGCCCGCGAACGACATCCGACGGAAGACCGTCACGGTCGCCAACCCGCTCGACGCCGAGCGCAACCGGCTCTCGACCACCCTGCTGCCGGGGCTGCTGGACACCCTGGTGCGCAACAAGGCCCGCGGGTTCGACGACCTCGCCCTGTACACGATCGGCCAGGTCGTGCTGCCACACCGCAACCCGGTGCCCATGCCCGACCCGGCCGTCGACCGCAGGCCGAGCGACGCCGAGATCGCCATGATCAAGGCCGCGCTGCCCGCCCAGCCCGTGCACGTCGG
>NZ_JACBXB010000648.1 GCF_013870575.1 Pseudonocardia pini | reverse complement strand
CGAGCCGCTGGTCTCCGGGGACCGCAGGGTCGGTGACGTGGTGGTGGACCGGGACCGCCCGGAGTTCCTGTCGGTGTGGCTGGAGGCTCCCGCGGCGGGCCGGTTGACCTGCGATCTCCTGCGCCGCGACGGGTCCGTCGTCTCGTCGGTGACCTACGACGCCGAGGGCGGCACCGAGTGGTGGGGTGTGCCCCGACCGGGCGAGGAGGTCACGCGCATGCGGATCGCCGACGCCGCGGGCGGGGTCGTGGCGTCGGGCGCGGTACCGACGGCCCCGTGAGTACCGTCGGCCGCATGTCCCTCACCGCACCCGAGATCGCCGCGATGATCGACCACGCGGTGCTCAAGCCCGAGCTGACCCGCGCCCAGGTCGACGCCGAGCTGGCGACGGCCGCCCGGTACGGCCTGTTCAGCGTGTGCGTCCGGCCCTCCGACGTGGCCCATGCCCGCGAGGTCCTGACGGGCACCGGCGTGGCGGTGTGCACCGTGATCGGCTTCCCGCACGGCACCACCTCGACCGCCGCGAAGGTCGCGGAGTCCCGGCAGGCGGTCGCCGACGGCGCCACCGAGCTGGACATGGTGCAGAACATCGGCAGGCTGCGCAGCGGGCTCGTCGCGGACGTCGAGGCGGACGTCGCGGCCGTCGTCGCGGCGGCGGACGGGCTCGTGGTCAAGGTCATCCTGGAGACGGTCTTCCTCACCGACGCGGAGATCGTGGCCGCCTGCGAGGCCGCCGAACGCGCGGGCGCGGCCTTCGTGAAGACCTCCACCGGGTTCGCAGGAGGAGGAGCGACCGCGCCCCACATCGCGCTGATGCGGGCCTCGGTGGGGCCGTCGGTGCAGGTCAAGGCCTCGGGCGGGGTCCGGGACCTGGACACCCTGGAGCAGCTGTTCGCGCTCGGCGCCACCCGCTTCGGCACCAGCGGCTCCGCCGTGCTCCTCGACGACGCCGCAGCCCGGGACGCGGGCCGGACGATCACCGCCCGCACCGACGCCGGCGCTTACTGAACGAACGTTAGACAAGGTAGGGTCGTCGGGTCCGTCCCCGACGTCGTGGTGAGGTAGTCAGTGTCAGGTGAGCTCGATGGTCAGGTCGCCCTCGTCACCGGTGCGAGCTCGGGGCTCGGCCGCCGGTTCGCCGCGGTCCTGGCCGAGGCCGGTGCGGCGGTCGCCGTGGCCGGGCGTCGGCTGGAGCGGCTCGAGGAGCTGGCGAAGGAGATCGAGGCGGCCGGTGGGCGGGCCCTGCCCGTACAGCTCGACGTCGCCGACGCCGGTGCGATCCCCGGCGCGGTCGACGCCGTCGAGGCCGGTCTCGGCCCGGTCGACATCCTGGTCAACAACGCCGGCATCCCCGACGCGAAGCGGGCCCACCGGATGCCCCTCGAGGTCGTCGACGCCGTGCTGGCCACCAACGTCCGCGGGCCGTGGCAGCTGTCCACCGAGGTCGCCCGCCGCTCGATCGCCGCCGAGCGGCCGGCGCGGATCGTGAACATCTCGTCGATGGGCGCCCACGACTACGGGCACGGCGGCGCCGCGGGACTCTACTCGGTGTCCAAGGCCGCGATCGAGCGCATGAGCGAGGTCCACGCCGTCGAGTGGGCGAAGTACCGGATCAACGTCAACGCCATCGCCCCCGGCGCCTTCCTCACCGAGATGATGGAGGGCATGATCGGCAGGCTGAAGACCTCGGAGCAGGAGATGGCCGAGGCGTGGCCGCGCCACCGGTTCCCCCGCCCCGAGCTGCTCGACTCCACCCTGCTCTACCTCTGCTCCCCGGCCTCGGAGGCCGTGACCGGCACGGTGGTCAAGGTCGACGACGGCCAGCACGGCCGCTGATCGGCGAGGCGGGCGTGCGGGCGATCGCCGCGACCCCGACCCCCACGGCCACGACCGCCGCCACCGTGGCCCCGACGGTCACGGCGTCGGGGGCGAGGAGCGGCTGTCCGCGCAGGGCCTGGACCAGCGTGATCGCCACGATCGCGAGATAGCCGAGCGCTCCTGTCCGGACGAGTGCCGCGCGGCGGGCCTCGTCCAGCCCGAGCCGCGGCACGCTCAACGCGGCGGCGAGCAGCGGCAGTGCCTGAAGCGCGTGGATGCCGACGAAATGGGGGATACGCAGGTCGCCGCCGTCGAGCGCCCAGCCGGTCAGTGGCATGCCCGCGGCGTCGTACGCGCCGCCGACGGAGTGGGCACCGACCAGGGCGTCGAGGCCCGCGCGCTGGTCGGCCGTGGGGAGCAGCATGAGGAAGCCGAGCGCGGCACCGAGCACCGAGACGCCCAGCCCCCACCGCACCGCGGCGGTGGTCGCGGCGTCCCCGAACCGGTGCCGGACCGCCACGATCCCGATCGCGAGCGAGGCACTCCAGAGCACCATCACCATGATCGCCATCCCTGAGGCGACGACCCGGTCGAACACCATGTCGCGGGAGCTGAAGTGGCTCTCGACCCCGCGCGCGGCCTGCAGCGTGATGAGGGCCAGCTCCAGCAGCGAGGACACCGCCAGCACCGTCCCCACGGTGGTGATCCACCGGCTCCGCAGCCGCATCTGTGCGACGACCCAGGCCATCGAGACGGCGTAGACGAAGAACGACAGGCCGAACTTCAACGGCTTGAGCCAGACGGGTGCGCCCGCCAGCCAGCGGTCGTCGGTGAGCACGCCGATCGCCGACACGACGGCGAGCACGGCCATGAGCAGGGCGAACGCGAACAGCGGCCGGTGCCACGAGCGCCACGTGCGGATCGGCGCAGTGATTGACATCAGGAGACCTCCTTGACGGTGTCAAGGAGCAGCGGAGCCGGTCCGGCCTGACAGTGTCAAGGAAAACTGAGAGTGTTAGCGTCGCCACCGTGTCGACCAGCCCGTCCGTCCCGCCGGTTCTCAGCGTCCGCGACCGCAGGCACGCCGAGGCGGTCCGCGAGATCAAGGAGGCGGCGCTGCGACACCACGCCGCGGGCGAGCTCTCGCTGCGGGCCGTCGCCCGTGACCTCGGGATGTCCGCGCAGGCGCTGTACCACTACTTCCCGAGCCGGGACGAGCTGATCACCGCCCTGATCACGGACGGTCAGGCGGCCGCGGCGCAGGCCGTCGCGGCCGGTCGCGAGGCGGGCGGCGACCGTCGCGGCCGGCTGGTGGGCGCCGCCGTCGCCTATCGCGACTGGGCCGTGGACCAGCCGCACGTCTTCCGGCTGGTCTACGGCGACCCGATCCCGGGCTACGCGGCTCCCGAGGGCGGGCCGACCGTGGCGGGGGCACTGCGGTTGGGCGTCGAGTTCG
>NZ_JACBXB010000647.1 GCF_013870575.1 Pseudonocardia pini | reverse complement strand
GGAGTCCCGTTGTCGTCCGCGTCGTCCGGACCGTCGCCCCGCTCCCGCGGTGTACGGCGATGACGGTCCTGTTCCCGCTGCTCGGGCTGCTCGCGGTCGTCGCGCTCACCCTCGGCACCGCCGTCTCGGTCGCGTCGGAGTTCTCGTTGACGGCGCTGGAGCGCAGCCAGGTGGACGCGCACGTCGGCCAGGTGGGCGACCGGCGGGCCCGGGCGGTGCAGAAGGCGCACCGCGCCCTGTCCTTCCAGCTCTCCGGCAGCCAGCTGGGCATCACCGTCACCACGCTCGCCACGGGGTACATCGCCGAGCCCGCGATCGCGGAGCTCATCCGGCCCGCGCTGGAGGGCCTGGGCGTGGGCGAGGGGCTCTCCGGCGGCATCGCCACGATCGTCTCCCTCGTGATCGCCACGACGTTGTCGATGGTGTTCGGCGAGCTGGTGCCCAAGAACATCGCGATCGCCCGGCCGTTGGCCACCGCCCGGGCGGTGGTGTGGCTGCAGAGCGGCTTCGCGCACGCCTTCCGCTGGCTGATCGACCTGCTCAACCGCTCGGCGAACGCCATCGTGCGGCGGCTGGGCGTCGAGCCCGCGGAGGAGCTGCGCTCCGCCCGCTCCCCGCACGAGCTGAGCTCGCTGGTCCGCTCCAGCGCGCAGCACGGCACCCTCGACGAGGGCACCGCCGCGCTGCTGGACCGCTCGCTGCGGTTCACCGACCGCGTGGCGGAGGACCTGATGACCCCGCGGGTGCGGGTGGACACCCTCGACGCCGAGGCCTCGGTCGCTGACCTGGTCACGCTCGCCCGGCGCAGCGGCCACTCCCGCTTCCCGGTGCACGACGGGGACCCGGACACGGTGCTCGGGCTGGTGCACGTCAAGCAGGCGTTCGGGGTGGTCCCCGAGGAGCGGGCGTCCACGCCGGTGCGGAGCCTCGCCCAGCACGCCGAGACCGTCCCCGTGTCGCTCGACGGGGACGAGCTGCTCTCCCGCCTGCGCGAGTCCGGCCTGCAGACGGCGGTGGTCGTGGACGAGTACGGCGGGACCGCCGGGCTGGTCACCCTGGAGGACCTGATCGAGGAGATCGTCGGGGACGTCCGGGACGAGCACGACCGGGCCGAGCAGGCCAACGTGCGCCCGCTCGGGCGGGACTCCTGGCTGGTCTCCGGGCTGATGCGGGCGGACGAGGTCGCCGAGGTGACCGGGTTCCGGATGCCCGAGGGCGAGTACGAGACCCTCGCGGGCCTGGTACTGGAGCGCCTCGGCCGGATCCCGGACGTGGGAGACGACGCGACGGTCGAGGGATGGCGGATCACGGTCATGCGCCGCGACCGCAACCGGGTCGCCGAGCTGCGGCTCGCGCGGCCGGCCGGAGAGGCGGTGAGTGCTCGTGGGTAGCGATCTCCTGGCCCTGCTCGCGGCGGTCGCCCTGCTCGCGGCGAACGCGTTCTTCGTCTCCGCCGAGTTCGCGCTGATCAGCGCGCGGAAGGACCGCCTGGAGGCGATGGCGGACAGCGGGGTCGCCGGCGCCGCGACGGTGCTGCGCGCGGCCGGGGACCTGTCCCGGATGCTGGCGGCGTCGCAGCTCGGGATCACGATCTGCTCGCTGCTGCTCGGTCGGCTCGGCGAGCCCGCCGTCGCGCACCTCATCGAGCGGCCGCTCGAGGCGCTCGGGGCACCCGAGGCCGTGCTGCACCCCGTCGCGTTCGCGGTGTCCCTGGCGCTGGTCTCGGTGGCGCACATCCTGCTCGGCGAGATGGTGCCGAAGAACATCTCGATCGCCGGGCCGGAGCGGGCGGCGATCCTGCTCGTGCCACCGTTCCTGCTGTTCACGACCGTGATGCGGCCGTTCATCGAGCTGTTCAACCTGATGGCGAACGGCACGCTGCGGCTGCTGCGGATCGAGCCGAAGGACGAGCTGGAGGCCGCGTTCACCTCCGGCGAGCTGTCGGAGATGATCGCGGACTCCCAGCGCGAGGGCCTGCTCGACGACGAGGAGTCCACCCGCATCTCGCGGACCCTGCGGTCCGCCGAGGCCACCGTGGGGGACATGCTGGTGCAGCCCGCGGACGTCGTGTCGCTGCCGGTGCGGCCCACCGTCGGGGACGTCCAGCAGGCCGTCGCCCGCACCGGGTTCTCCCGCTTCCCGCTGCGGTCCGCCGACGGTCGCTTCACCGGGTACCTCCACGTCAAGGACGTGCTCGACGTGATCGACGATCCCGAGGCCGTCATCCCCGGCAGCCGGATCCGCGGCCTGCCGGAGATCCCGGCGGACGCCCGGCTGGACGAGGCGGTGGCCGCGTTGCGCGCCACCCGCGCGCACCTGGCCCGAGCCGTCGACCGCGTCGGGGCCACGGTCGGCATGGTCGCGATGGAGGACCTCATCGAGGCCTACGTCGGAACCGTCCGGGACGCCACGCACACCGGCGGGGCTTGACCTCGAGCCGGGTTCAGGTCGCAGCATGGCGTGATGAGCGTCTTCACGTCCGCCGAGCTGGAGTTCCTCCGGACCGCGCGCATCGCCCGGCTGGCCACCCTGTCGCCGTCGGGCTCGCCGCAGGTGAAGCCGGTCGGGTTCGTGGTCGATCCCGCGACCGGCGCGATCGACGTCCCGGGCGTGGACAACCCGAGCACGCAGAAGTGGCGGAACGTCGGGAGGGACGGGCGCGTGGCCCTCGTGGTGGACGACTCCGGGGCAGGTGCGGTGTGGAGCCCCCGGGTCCTCGAGGTGCGCGGCCGGGCGGAGCTGCTGCCGGACCTCCTCCCGGCCGCGGCGTTCCCCGGCGTGGCCCCGGGGGTGATCCGGATCCATCCCGAGCGGATCGTCGTCTTCGGCGTGGAGCAGGACGGCCCGGGCAGCCGGGACGTCCCCGCAGCCTGACGGCCGGCGAGCGCCGATCGTGGAGCCGCCGTCCCGCACCGGCCGTCTCGCGAAGGACCCGGGCTGGTCCTCGCGTACCGTCGTCGCCGTGCAGGGCGGGTCGACGGTCGCGGACGTGCGGGTGCTGCCCGAGGTCGTCTGGCGCGCCCGCGCCGCGGAGCACCGGGCCCGGATGGAGCGTTGGACGCTCCCCCATCGCGAGCGGCGCCGTCGGGGCGAGGCCCATCCCGTCGAGGACTTCCTCTTCACCTACTACTCGCTGCGCCCCGCCCAGCTGGAGCAGTGGCAGCCCGGCCCGGGTGTGCGCCTGCTCGGCGACACGCGGCGGTTCGCGGGGAGGCCGGGCTACCGGGCGGACGGCGAGGGCGTCGTCCTCGATCCGGCGCTGCTGCCCGATCGCGT
>NZ_JACBXB010000646.1 GCF_013870575.1 Pseudonocardia pini | reverse complement strand
GGCCACGGCGTCGGCCACCGCGAGGTTGATCCCGACCCCGCCGACCGGGGACATCGCGTGCGCGGCGTCGCCGATCAGCAGCAGGCCGGGGCGGAACCAGCGACGGAGCCGGTCGAGCCGGACGTCGAGCATCGAGACCTGGTCCCACGAGGTCAGGGTGCCGACGCGGTCGGCCGTCAACGGGATCAGCCGCGCCATCCGGCTGCGCAGGGTGTCGATGCCCAGTGCTCGCAGGCCCGCGTCGCCGCCCTTGCGGATCAGGTACGCGCACTGCCAGTAGTCCCCGCGGTCGATCATCACCGCGAAGTGCCCCTTGGTGAACCGGCCCATCCCGCCGACCGGGTCCTCCTCCGCGCGCGGCAGCCGGAACCACTCGACGTCCATCGGCACGCCGAACTGTCGCCCGCGCAGCCCCGCCTCCTCCCGGACGAGCGAGCGCCGGCCGTCGCAGCCGATCGTGAGGGCCGCCGGGAGCGTGTGCTCCTCCCCGGTCACCCGGTCGGTCCACCGGACCCCGGTGACCCGGTCCCCGGACCGCAGCAGACCGGTGACCTCGGCGTTGCGGACCAGGCGGAAGGTGGGCTCCTCCGCCGCGGCGGCCGCGAGGAGGTCGAGGAAGTCCCACTGCGGGACGAGCGCGATGTAGGGCCGCGCGCTCTTCAGCAGACCGAAGTTCCCGATCTGGATCGTCCCGCCGTCGAGCAGCGCGCGCACCGACTGGATCCGGCGCTGGGGGACGGCGTCGAACCGCTCGCCGAGGCCCAGCTCGTCGAGCAGCTCGAGGGTGGAGGGGTGGACGGTGTCGCCCCGGAAGTCCCGCAGGAAGTCCCCGTGCTTCTCCAGCACGGTGACCTCCACGCCCGCGCGGGCGAGCAGCAGACCGAGGACCATCCCGGCGGGCCCGCCGCCGACCACGCACGCGTTATTCATCATGCGTTGAAATGTACTCCGGATGGCCTCGGAGCACCAGCGTTACCCTGGGCCCACCATGAGCACCGTTCGCGTCCGCTTCTGCCCCTCGCCCACCGGTACGCCCCACGTCGGGCTGATCCGCACCGCCCTGTTCAACTGGGCGCACGCCCGCCACACGGGCGGCGACTTCGTGTTCCGCATCGAGGACACGGACGCCCAGCGGGACAGCGTGGAGAGCTACGAGGCCCTCCTCGACGCGCTGCGCTGGCTCGGCCTGGACTGGGACGAGGGTCCCGAGAAGGGCGGCCCGCACGGCCCGTACCGGCAGAGCGAGCGCGGCGACCTCTACCGGGACGCGCTCGGCAGGCTCGTCGAGGCCGGTGAGGTCTACGAGTCCTACTCCAGCGCCGGGGAGATCGAGGCCCGGCACAAGGCCGCCGGTCGCGACCCCAAGCTGGGCTACGACAACGCCGACCGGGAGCTCACCGAGGAGCAGCGGCAGGCGTTCCGGGCCGAGGGGCGCAAGCCCGTCTACCGGCTGCGGATGCCGGACCGCGACATCACCTTCACCGACCTGGTCCGCGGCGAGGTCACGTTCAAGCAGGGGCTGGTCCCGGACTTCGTGCTCGCCCGCGGGGACGGCACGCCGCTCTACCCCCTGACCAACCCGCTCGACGACGCGCTCATGGGGATCACCCACGTCCTGCGCGGCGAGGACCTCCTCTCCTCGACGCCGCGGCAGATCGCCCTGCTCGAGGCGCTGCAGCGCGTCGGGATCGGCGAGGGCCCGCTGACCTACGGGCACCTCCCGCTGGTCACCGGCGAGGGCAACCGCAAGCTGTCCAAGCGGGACCCGCAGTCGAACCTGTTCACCTACCGGGAGCGCGGCTTCACCCCCGAGGGCCTGCTCAACTACCTCGCCCTGCTCGGCTGGTCCATCGCCGAGGACCGGGACCTCTTCTCGCTCGCGGAGATGGTCGAGGCGTTCGACGTCACGCGGGTCTCGTCCAACACCGCCCGCTTCGACCTCAAGAAGGCCGAGGCCATCAACGCGGCGCACCTGCGGGCGCTGGACCCGGCGGACTTCGCCGCGCGGGTGATCCCGTACCTCGCCGACCTCGGCATCACGATCACCTCGGACGACCCGGTGCTCGTCGCCGCCGCCCCGCTCGTCCAGGAGCGGTCCGTGGTGCTCTCCGACGCCGCGCGGATGCTGTCCTTCCTGTTCGTCGACGAGCTGGTGCTCGACGAGGACGCCGCGGCCAAGAACCTCGGCGCCGACGCCGCCCCGGTCCTGGAGGCCGCGATCAAGGGCCTCGAGGGGCTCGACGGGTGGACGGCCGCCGCGATCGAGGAGTCCCTGAAGGCCTCGTTGGTCGACGGGCTCGGCCTCAAGCCGCGGAAGGCCTTCGGCCCGGTGCGCGTCGCGATCAGCGGCCGGACGGTGTCGCCGCCGCTCTACGAGTCCATGGAGCTGCTCGGCCGCGAGCGTTCGATGGTCAGACTGGGGGTCGGTTTGGAGCGCGCCGGAGGCGTCCGCTAGAGTCTTCTCTGCAAGGACACGGACACCGGAACTGCTCCGGCGGCCCCCGGTGAATGTGCCTCCTTGGGGTATGGTGTAATTGGCAGCACGACTGATTCTGGTTCAGTTAGTCTAGGTTCGAGTCCTGGTACCCCAGCGGAAACGCAAGTTTCTGCACTGCTGAATATGTCTGGCCCCGTCGTCTAGTGGCCTAGGACGCCGCCCTCTCAAGGCGGTAGCGCGGGTTCGAATCCCGTCGGGGCTACACTCGAGACCCCCATTCCGGCTTGCCGGGGTGGGGGTCTCGCGCATTACGGGCGCATTTCACGAATGGTCGTGAGAGCAGGCTCACAATGCGGTCGGAATGGTCAGGCGAGGACGCGGACCGCGGTGGCCACCAGCGGTGCGCACCGTTCCAGCGACCCTCCACAGGAGAGTGGGCGCTCGGGCCCCGGCTGCTCCTCGACCCGGACCACCCAGCGCGTGCCGTACCCGGTCACCACGACCTCGCCCGCCATGATCTCGGCCACGGTCAGGGCGTCGGCGTCCCGGAGGCCGGTGTGCTCGCGCACCGCCAGCTCGGCGACCTGCCCGGCGGCGGGCCAGGCCATCCGGCCTCGGCAGTGGCCGGTCTCCACCTCGCCCGCCCCGGCGGCCTTGGCCGCGGCGACCGCGGACTGGACGTCGAGCCTGCCGTAGAGGTAGCCGGTGGGCAGCACCAGGGCGGTGGGGGCGAAGCGGTGGCCGCCGAGGTGCGAGCACTCCCACACGTCCACCTGGCCGGTCTCGGCCACCGCCGCGGCGAGGGCTCGTCCCTCGACGGCGCAGCAGAGGTCCCGCGT
>NZ_JACBXB010000645.1 GCF_013870575.1 Pseudonocardia pini | reverse complement strand
CAGCCCAGCGTGGCGGCCTCCGCCTGCCCGAGGGCGGCGAGGTCCGCGGCCGACACGTACGGCGTCGTCGGGGGCAGGCCGGGGAACAGCCCGCCCTGCGGCCGGCTCAGCAGGCAGGAGCCGGACGCCATCGCGACCTTGTCCACGGCGACGGCGGCGATCGTCCGGTGCACCCGGCCGGCGTCGCAGCCCTGGCACGAGACCGCAGGGTGTCCTAGAGCCAGGCCGGGTCGGTGTCCAACGAGGTGCGGTCGAGGGAGGCCAGCAGGTCCAGCTGCGGGCCGACCTTCGGCAGCTCGAAGCGGAAGAAGTACCGGGCGGCGGCCCGCTTGCCGCGGGCCAGGTCGTCCTCCCGGCCTGCCGCGGCCAGCACCTGGTCCAGCCAGATCCACGCCACGACGACGTGCCCGGCCGCCTCCAGGTAGACGCTCGCGTTGGCCAGCCGCTCCTCCGCGTCCGGGTGGGCGTGCAGGATCTCGGTGACCTCGACGAGCCGGTCGAGCGCCTGCTGCAGCTGCGTGGCCTCGGGGAGGTCGCCCGCCCGCGCGACGGTGTCCGCGATGCGGTCGCGCAGGACCGCGAACCCGGCGGTGGTCACCTTGCGCCCCAGTAGGTCCGCGCCCTGGATGCCGTGGGTGCCCTCGTGGATCGGGTTGAGCCGGTTGTCCCGGTAGTGCTGCTCGACGTCGTACTCCCGGGTGTAGCCGTACCCGCCGAGCACCTGGACGGCCAGCGCGTTCGCCTCGAGCCCCCACTGCGAGGGCCAGCTCTTCGCGATCGGGGTGAGGACCTCCAGCAGCTCGCGCTCGTCGGTGTCGACGAGCCTGCCGCAGTAGAGCACCAGCGCGAGGGCGCCCTCGGCGTAGGCCTTCTGCGCCAGCAACATCCGTCGGACGTCCGCGTGCCGCACGATCGGCACCATCGGCGTCGCCGGGTCCTTGGCCCCGGCCGGACGGCCCTGCGGGCGCCCCTTCGCGTAGTCGAGCGACTTGAGGTAGCCGGTGCAGGCGAGGGCCGCCGCGCCCGCGCCGACCCCCACCCTGGCCTCGTTCATCATGTGGAACATGGCGGCCAGGCCCCGGCCCTCGGTCCCGACCAGGTGTCCGAGGGCGCCCTCGAAGCTCAGGACGGTGTTGACCGTCCCGCGGTAGCCCATCTTGTGGTTGAGCCCGGTGAGCACGACGGCGTTGCGCGTGCCGTCGGGAAGGATCTTGGGGACGAGGAACAGCGAGATGCCCCGCACCCCCGCCGGTCCGCCGGGGACCTTCGCGAGCACGAGGTGGACGATGTTCTCACCGAGCCCGTGGTCCCCACCGGAGATCCACATCTTGGTGCCGGTCAGCCGGTACGAGCCGTCGGGCTGCGGCTCCGCCCGGGTGGTGATGTCCGCGAGCGACGAGCCCGCCTGCGGCTCGGACAGGCACATCGTCCCGTGCACGTGGCCCGCCAGCATGTCCGGCACGTAGTGCTCCACCTGCTCGGGCGTGCCGTGGGCCAGCAGGAGGTTGGCGTTGGCCACGGTGAGCATCGCGTAGGCCCAGGTGCCGACGTTGGCGGCGTGGAACCAGCACTGCAGCGCCGTGCCGACGACGTAGGGGAGCTGTAGCCCGCCCACGGACTCGTCCATCGTCGCAGCGAGGAGACCCGCGTCCGCGGCGGCCCGCAGGGCGGGCGCGACCTCCTCGTGCAGCACCGCGCCCCCGTTCTCGAAGCGGGGCTCCTCCGCGTCGTTGCGCTTGTTGTGCGGGGCGAACCGCTCCGTCGCGATGTCCGCGGCCAGCTCCAGGACGGCGTCGAACGTCTCGCGCGAGTGCTCGGCGAACCGCTCCCGCGCGGTCAGGGACTCGACGTCCAGCCAGTCGTAGAGCAGGAACTCGAGGTCGCGCCGGGACAGGATCAGGTCGCGCTCGTGCGGCATCGTCGCTCCAGGCTAGGTTACTGATCGATCAGTAACCTAGGATGCGAGACATGGGCGACCGGGTCAAGGCGATCCTCGCGGGCTTGGACCTGTGGGCGGAGTGGCCGACGGAGACGCAGCGCCGGATCGTGGGTGCCGCGCTGGAGTCCTTCGCCGAGCGCGGCTTCCACGGGACCTCGCTCAAGCACATCGCGCAGGGCTCCGGGCTGAGCACCGCGGCGCTCTACGTGCACTTCGCCTCCAAGGAGGAGCTCCTCTTCGCGCTCTCCCGGCGCGGACACGGGCTCGCCCGCGACCTCGTCGGGCAGGCGGCGGTCGGGGAGCCCGCCGAGGCGGTGGACGTGCTGGTCCGGGCCTTCACCCGCTGGCACGCCGAGCACCGCACGATTGCGCGCGTGGTGCAGTACGAGCAGGGTGCGCTGACCCCCGAGCACCGAGCGCAGGTCCGTGACCTGCGGCGGGAGACCGAACGGGTGGTGCGGGAGCTGATCGAGCGCGGGGTGGCGGCGGGCGTCCTCACCGTGTCCGACGCCCGGGGCGCGGCCGCCGCCGTCCTGTCCCTCGGGATCGACGTGGCCCGCTGGTACACCCCGGGCGGCCGCTGGACCCCCGACGACCTCGCCGACCTCTACGCCGGGCTGGCCGCCCGCATGCTGGGCGCCACCACCTGTTCATGATCGCCGGGAGCGGCCCTCGGTGCCGTGTACGGCACCGATCACCCGGAGTCGGCGATCATGTCGGCTCCGCCGATGGGCTCGGCAGGCGGTCCGCCGGGTGGGCAGGCCCCACGACGTCGCCGGTGGCGGGTCGGTCGGGTATACAGCAGCTGCAGAGGAGGAGCCCCGTGCGGATCGCCCTGGCCCAGATCGTGTCCACGCCGTCGCCCGCGGAGAACCTGGGGACCGTCGCGGCCGAGACCGCGCGTGCGGCCGCCGCGGGCGCACGCGTCGTCGTGTTCCCCGAGGCCACGATGTGCTGCTTCGGCGTGCGGCTCCCCGCCGAACCGCTCGACGGGCCCTGGGCCACCCGGGTCCGCGAGATCGCCGCGGCGGCCGGCGTGACCGTCGTCGCCGGGATGTTCACCCCGGACCCGGACGGCCGGGTCCGCAACACCCTGCTCGCCACCGGCGGCGGGGTCGAGGCGCACTACGACAAGATCCACCTGTTCGACGCCTTCGGGTTCGCCGAGTCCGCGACCGTCGCGCCGGGCACCGTCCCCGTCACGATCACCGTCGACGACGTCACCGTCGGCCTCGCGACCTGCTACGACGTCCGGTTCCCCGGGCTGTTCCAGAAGCTGGGGGACGCCGGGGCGCAGCTCGTGCTGATGCCCGCCTCCTGGGGCGCCGGGCCGGGCAAGCGCGCG
>NZ_JACBXB010000644.1 GCF_013870575.1 Pseudonocardia pini | reverse complement strand
GAGCAGGGCGGGGCTGCGGTCCGGCTGGATCTCGGCCCCGAGGTCCAGCAGCACCTCGTCCTCGGCGATGGCCGTGAGCAGCGCCGCGGTGAGCCACCACTGCGGCGGGGAGCCCGGCGCCGACCAGGCGTCGGCGATCGCACGGGCCTCGTCGGCCACGGCCGTCCTGCGGTCCATCGGCAGAACGTAGCGGTCTCGATCTGAGACGGCGGGCCACCATGTGACCCAGCACACTGATCAGATGCGTGCGATGCGGGTGCTCCGGCTGGTCGTCCACGCCCTGAGCCGGCAGCCGGTGCTGGTCCTCGGCGAGGTCGACGGGCCGCGCTGCGTCCCGATCTTCCTGCGGCCCCAGCAGGCCGAGGTGATCGCGGTCGGGGCGCGGGAGGGGGAGCCGGAGACCGCGCTGAGCCAGGACGTGCTGGTGCCGGTCGTCGAGGCGCTCGGCGGTCGGCTCGCCGGCGCGGACATCACCTCGCTGGTCGACGGCGTGTACACCGCCGAGCTCCTCGTCGAGCACGGGTCGGGGCAGGTCAGGGTGTCCGTGCGGCCGTCGGACGCGCTCGCGGTCGCGGTCCGCGAGGGCCTCGCGATCGGGGTGGCGGAGGAGATCCTCGACGAGGTCGGCCAGCAGACCGCGGAGCTGTTCCCGGACGGGACGGACGCCCCGCCCGTCGAACAGCTCCGCGAGTTCCGCGAGTTCCTCGACGAGGTCAGCCCCGACGACTTCCGCTGAGCGTCGCGTAGTCCGGCAGCTCGATCGCGTCCGCCTTCGAGAAGAAGAGCCTCCTGGTCAGGCCGCGCAGCGGGCGGCTGACCATCAGCCTCGTGGCCAGGATCCCGTTCCGGATCGCCCGCCGGGTCGGCGGCGCGTAGCCCTTGATCCCGCCGGGCGGCAGCGCCTGGCTCTGAGTGACGTACGGGCGCATCCGCTCCTCGTAGGCCGCGAACGCCGCGCCGTGGTCCGCGTGCCTGCTCAGCTCGCCCGCCAGCACGTACGCGCCGACCAGGGCCAGGCTCGTCCCCAGGCCGGTGAGGGGGGAGGGGCAGTACCCGGCGTCGCCGACGAGCGCGACCCGCCCGGTGGTCCAGTGCTCCATCCTCACCTGGGCGAGGAGGTCGAGGTAGAAATCGTCGGCGGTGTGCATGGCCTCGACCAGCTCCGGCGTCCTCCAGCCCATGCCCGCCATCCGCTCGGCGACGAGCGCCTTCTGCTCCGCGACGTCTCGCCGGTCGTACTCCAGCGGCTCGGACAGGAACGCCAGCCCGGCCTTGGCGCGGCCCGGGGTGGTGTCCGGGCGGGCCGAGGCGACCCGGCCGGGCTCGTTGTACATCTGGTACCAGCCGTCCAGGCCGACCGGGTCGGGCGCGGTGAACCAGGCCGTGTAGCCGCCGATCGACCGCACGAACTGCTCCTCCGGGCCGAACGCGAGCCGCCGGATGCCCGAGTGCGGGCCGTCGGCGCCGATGACGAGGTCGAACTCGCGGACCGAGCCGTCCGCGAAGGTGACGCGGCGGTCGTCGAGCGCGGTGACCCGGGTGCCGAAGAGGTACTCGCAGTCGCTCGTGGCGTCGAGCAGGATCTGCGCGAGGTCGCCGCGGAGGATCTCGAGCTCGCTCACGATCCCGTCGCCGCCGAGGTCGTCGACGCGCATCTCGGCGAGGTGCGTGCCCGCGGAGTCGACGTACGCCAGGCCCTCCTGATCCATGCAGGCGGCGCGGACGGCGGGCATCAGGCCCATCCGTTCGATGATCGTCCGGCCGGCTCCGCGCAGGTCGACGGTCTGTCCGCCGGGTCGCGGCCCGGGCGCGGACTCGACGACGGTCACCGTGAACCCGTGCGCGCGCAGCCAGTACGCGAGGGTGGGGCCTGCGATTCCCGCGCCGGAGACGAGGACGGTGCCGGTCATGGTTCCTCCTGTGTGGTGATGCACTGAGAGTACGACGTACGCAGGTGTTCGCAATGCCTTCATCAGGAGATACGATCGATCGCAGTAACGTGCTCTAGTGCGCTGTCGAGGTGCATCGGGGGTGCACTAGTACGGAGGAGGGGGCATGGCGTACCGGGAGGTCGTCGAGGTGATCCGGGCGCGGATCGAGGCGGGCGAGCTGTCGCCCGGCGAACGCGTGCCGTCCACGCGGCAGATCGTCGCCGAGTTCGGGATCGCGATGGCCACCGCCAGCAAGGTGCTCGCGGCGCTGCGCCAGGAGGGGCTCGTGCGGGTGCTCCCGGGGGTGGGCACGGTCGTCGCGGGCGGGGTGCGCGAACCCGAACCGGAGCTCGGTCGGGGCCGGATCGTGCGTGCGGCGATGCGGATCGCCGACGCCGAGGGCGTCGACGCGCTGTCCATGCGCCGGGTCGCGTCGGAGCTCGGCACGGGCGCGATGTCGCTGTACCGGCACGTCCCCGGCAAGGAGGAGCTGCTGCTGCTCATGCGGGACGCGGCGTTCGGGGAGTTCCCGCTGCCGCCGTCGCCGCCCGCGGGCTGGCGGGCGCAGCTCGAGCTCTCGGGCCGCAGGCTCTGGGCGATGTACCGCAGGCATCCGTGGCTGGCCCGCATGACGTCGTTGACCAGGCCGTACGCCGGCCCGAACCAGATGCCCTACTCCGAGTGGAACATCCGCGCGCTGACCGGCCTCGGGTTCGACGACCCGACGATCTTCCGGCTCCATCTCTCGCTGTTCGTGTACGTCCACGGCTCGGCGGGCAGCCTCGAGGCCGAACGCCGGGAGGAGGCCGAGACGGGCCTGACGCTCTCGGAGTGGCTGATCGCCCGCGAGGACACCACCCGGGCGGTGATGGAGTCCGGCGCCTTCCCGAACTCGGTCCGCGTCTTCCTCCACACGGACACCGGCCTCGACCTGGACGAGATCTTCGAGACGGGCCTGCGGAGCATGCTGGACGGCATCCAACGCCGCATTATGGAGCCATAACTGTCGTTTCGAGGGTCGATTTCGACAGTTGTGGCTCCATAGTGCGGGCGGGGTCAGGCGGCGGTGGGCTCCGCGAACTGGGTGTGGTGGAGGTCGGCGTAGCGTGCCTCGTGCGCCAGCAGCTCATGGTGGGTGCCGCGCTCGATGATCCGGCCCTCCTCCACCACGAGGATCTGGTCGGCGTCGCGGATCGTGGAGAGCCGGTGCGCGATCACCAGCGCGGTGCGCCCGGCCAGCGCCTCGGCGAGGGCGGCCTGCACCGCGGCCTCGGACGTCGAGTCCAGGCTGGCCGTGGCCTCGTCGAGCACGACCACGCGGGGCTTCGCGAGCAGCAGGCGCGCGATCGTGAGCC
>NZ_JACBXB010000643.1 GCF_013870575.1 Pseudonocardia pini | reverse complement strand
CACCGGACTGGGAGGGGGAGTCGGTGCGGGGGCCGGGATCGCCGGCGCGCACGTCTTCCCCGGTGGCTGGGGTGGAGGTCATCGTGAGTGCAAGTCTGCCTGGTCGGGACAAGGGCATTGGAGATGGGCACTGCCCGGCGGGCCTTCCTCCCAACGGCGACGACCCTGGACTTGTTCCCGCGCCGGGAGTCTCATGGCGGGATGGGCGATCCGGTGTGCTGGCTCGGGCAGGTGTGCCCCGAGTGCGGCGCCATGCCCACCGAGGAGTCCCCGGACCGGTGTTGGCGCTGCGGCGAGCCCTACCCACCCCGCCGAGATGAACCTCAGTGCTGATCGGAGCATGATCGAACAGCACTGACGTTCATCTCGGCTGGAGGGCGCGGAGCATCGTGCGCAGGCCTGCCCACGCCTGCTCCAGCGCCGCGGGAGGGTCCTCCGCCGCGGCGATCCACAGGGCCGCCTCGTTCATCGCGCCGTTGAGCAGGGCGGCCACGGCCGGACCCTGTCCGACGGCGGCGACTCCCTCCCCGAGCAGCCGGGTGCCTGCCGCGTCGTGCTCCCGCCAGGTCGCCCAGCCGAGGACGGCGGGGGCGTCGACCAGCAGGATCCGCCGGACCTCCGGCGCCACGGACACCGCGAGGAACGCCCGGCAGCCGCGTTCGAGCTGCTCCCACGGCTCCCCGACGGCCGCCTCCTCGATCGCGAGCGCGACGCCGGCCTGTACCTGCGCGAGCACCGCCTCGAACAGCGCCTTCTTGTTGCGGAAGTGGTGGTAGACCGCCCCGCGCGTGACGCCCGCCGCGGCCGCGACCTCCTCCAGGCCCACCTCCGCGTACCCCCGGTCCAGGAACAGCGCCCTGGCCGTCTCCAGCACGCGGGCCGCGGTGGCCTCGCTCTGCTCCTTCGTGGCGCGCGGCACGGTCCTCCTTGTTACGTACGGGCTGTATGTATAACATACGTACAGCCTGAATGTATGGAGGAGTGAGATGACCCTGACCAGCGTGTACCCGGTCCTGATGAGCGCCGACGTCCCGGCGGCGGCCCGCTTCTACCGAGAGTGGTTCGGTTTCGAGCCGACGTTCGAGGCGGACTGGTACGTCAGCCTCAAGAACGGGCCCTGGGAGCTCGCGATCCTCGACCCGGCGCACGAGACGGTCCCCGCGGGCTTCGGCAGGCCGGTGGCGGGGATGTTGCTGAACCTCGAGGTGACCGACGTCGACGCCGAGTACGCGAGGCTCGCGCACCTCCCGATCGTGCTGCCGCTGCGCTCGGAGGACTTCGGTCAGCGGCACTTCATCGTGGAGGCGCCGGACGGCGTGCTCGTGGACGTGATCACGCCGATCCCGCTGACGGGTGAGTACGCCTGAAGTTGGCGTCCGAGCCAGGCGCAGGTCGCCTCGCGGCGAGTGGCACACCGCGGCTCCAGCCGAACGGTATTCCGCGGCGGCGCTTATCTATTGCGGCCCGGGGACACTGCATCGCCCGGCTCGGACAGCTGTTCCAACGGACGGGCCCCCGGGATGATTCCCCGATCCCGAAAGTTCTCCGGGTCAGTCTCGGAGGGCGGCGACGACGCCGTCGTTGTACGGGGTCCAGGCCTGCACCGCCCAGTCCCCGAACCTCCGGTCGGTGAGCACCACGCAGGCCACGCCGAGCTCGGGATCCACCCAGAGGAACGTGCCGGACTGGCCGAAGTGGCCGTAGGTCCGGGGCGAGTTCGTGGTGCCCGTCCAGTGCGGGGTCTTGCCCGCCCGGATCTCGAAGCCCAGCCCCCAGTCGTTGGGGCGCTGGGAGCCGTAGCCCGGCAGCACCCCGTTCAGCTCGGGGAAGACCACGGTGGTGGCCTCCGCCAGCGTCTCCGGCGCGACCAGCGTGGGGTTCTGCAGCTCCGCCGCGAAGCGGGCCATGTCCGTGGCGGTGGAGAACCCGCCGGAGCCCGCCTGGCCCCGCAGCTCGGTCGAGCCGAGTCCGAGCGGGGTGCAGACGGCCTCGCGCAGGTACTCCGGGAACGCGATGCCGCTGGCCTTGGCCACGGCGTCGCCGAGCACGGTGAAGCCGCTGTTGGAGTAGATCCGCCGCGTCCCGGGCTTGGCCTGGATCTGCTCGGAGTCGAACGCGAGCCCGGACGTGTGCGCGGCGAGGTGTCGGATCGTCGACCCCTCGGGGCCCGCCGGGTCGTCCCACTCGATCGCGCCCTCCTCCACCGCGATGAGCACGGCGTAGGCGGACAGCAGCTTCGTGACCGAGGCCAGCCGGAACTCCCGGTCCATGTCCCCCGCGGTCGCGAGCACCTCACCGGACGCCCCGACCACCGCGGCCGCCACGTGATCGACGGGCCAGTCCAGGAGGGCGCGGGTGGCGCGGGGGAGATCGGGGCCGTTCATACCGTCCATCTTCACGCGAAGAACGCCGGCACGTCGACCGGCCCGCCCTGCGCGGCGAACTCCTCGTGCACGGCGGCGCGGAGACCGTCGTCCGCGAGGTAGTCCAGGGCGGTGAGGGCGAGCCCGTCGGCGCCGTCGCGGACGCCCCGGTCCCCGGACTCGCTGCCCGCCGCCTCCGCGAACCCCACGGTGTGCAGCGCGGCGGTCGGCCCGGCGATCGCGAGCATCGGGTGGATCGCGGGCACCCGGAAGGACAGGTTGCCCAGGTCGGTGGAGCCGGTGAGGAACTCCGGCACGATGCCGGGCGCGAGCGGCGTGCGGCCGCGCTCGACCTGGTTCGCCGCCCACCGCCCGGCCAACGTCGTGTTCTGTCGGATCGGCAGGTAGGCGGGCTTCTCGTCCCAGGTCAGGTCCACGGTGCAGCCGTGCATGCGAGCGGCCCCGTGGGCGATCTCGCCGACCCGGAAGGCGAGGTCGCGCAGCGTCTCGGGCTCCATCGAGCGGACGTAGAACATCAGCGCCGCGCGGTCCGGCACGACGTTCGGCCGGGCTCCGCCGTCGGTGAACGTGCCGTGCAGCCGGTCGCTCGGCGGCAGGTGCTGGCGCAGCGCCGCGACGCCCGTGTAGGCCGCCACCGCGGCGTCGAGCGCGTTGCGGCCCATGAAGGGCTGCGCCGCCGCGTGCGCGGCCACGCCGTGGAACACCATCTCCACCTGGCGCCTGCCGAGGAAGGGGTGCATCGCGATGTCGTGGCTGAAGGGATGGAGCATCACGACGGCGTCGACGCGGGCGAACAGCCCTGCGCGCGCCATGGTCTCCTTGCCGCCGCCGCCCTCCTCGGCGGGCGTGCCGAACAGGCACCCGTCCGGTTCTACTCCCGCTCGCACGGTTTCTTCCGGAGGCTCC
>NZ_JACBXB010000642.1 GCF_013870575.1 Pseudonocardia pini | reverse complement strand
CAGCGGGCTGCCGTCCCGGACCGCGAGGTCGGCGAGGCCCTCCAACATGTCCCGCAGGTGCACGGCGTGCTCGGCGAGCAGCCGGATCGCGGTGCCCGAGGCCCCCGGCGACAGTGTGCCTGCGGCGAGCTCGCCGGTCAGGGCGGTCAACGAGGCGACCGGGGTGCGGAACTCGTGCAGGACGACCCGGACGCCGTCGAGCCGCGCCTGCTGCGCCTCGACCAGCCGGGTCCGCAGCTCCCGCTCGGACAGCAGCTTCTCGTGTTCGGCGAGGGCACGGGCCCGGGACTCCGCGGCCACCGCGAGCTGGCGCTCCAGCATCCGCACCAACACCCCGACCAGCACGGCCGCCGCGACGAGGAACCCGCTCCACCACGCCCCCGTCAGGAGCCGGACGGACAGCGGGACTCCCGGGTCGGAGCCGAGCCAGCACGCGACCGTGAACCCGAGCCCGACGCCGAGCGCTCCGAGTCTGCCCAGCACCGGCCCACTGCGCAGCGACATCGCGATCGCGATCAGCGGCAGCACCGCCACGAAGATGCTGTCCGCTCCCCCGGTCAGCCCGCAGGCGACCAGGACCAGCAGCCCGTCGACCACGGTGATCACCGCCGGTCGCACCGGCAGCGGCCGCTCGGCCCACTCGGTGACCAACAGGGCCACCGCGTAGAGCGCGGTGCCCGCCACGATCGTCCAGACCACCGCGGGCCTGCCGCGGGCCAGCTCCGGCCCGATGACCAGCGCCAACCCGACGGCGGCCACCACCGCCGCCCGGATGACGACCGCCGCGCGCTCCTCCGCGGAGTCCGAGCGCCGCGTCCACGGCCCGTAGACCTCCACCGCGACCTCCCTGCCTGTTCCGTCCCTCCCCCCAACGATCGCGGACGGGAGGCGGCTCGCGGGGGCCACGGTGGACACCCGGTGCGGCGGGCACCGCTGAGGCCGTGTCTCTCACTCCGCCACCACCGCTCCCGGCGCCCACGCCGCCCCCGACGGCGTTGCCGGACCACCCGAGTACGCCGGGTAGGAGGGCGGCCCGGCTGCGTTGCCGAGAACGACGTGGACCACCGGGCCCGGCGGCGCCGGATCGAGAGACACAGCCTAGGCTCGCGCCGTGCAGGAGGGCCCCTACACCGTCGTCATCGTGGACGACCATGCACTGTTCGCCCAGGGTCTGGCCCTACTACTCGAGTCCCGCGCCGGGGAGACGTTCCGGGTCGCCGGGTCCGCCACGGTGGGCGAGGAGGCGGTGGCGCTCGTCGGGCGGAACAAGGCCGCGGTCGCCGTTGTGGATCTCGCCCTGCCGCCGCTCGGCGGCGTCGAGACGATCCGGCGGATCAAGGCCGCCTACCCGGACACGCGGGTGCTCGCCCTGTCCGGCACCGAGGACCTCGATCTCGCCGCGGCGGCCCTGCGCGCCGGGGCGGACGGCTACCTCGCCAAGTCCGCCGATCCCGAGGTCCTGGTCGCGCCGCTGCTGTCGGTGCTGGCCGGGGTCCGGGTGGTCCGGGCCGAGCTGCTCGACGCGCTGCTCGTGTCGGCCGACCGCACCGCCGACGGCGTGCTGGACCGGCTCTCCGAGCGGGACGTCGAGCTGTGGCGGCTGCTCGCCCGCGGCCTCGAGACCAGCGAGATCGCCCGCCCGATGCTCGTCAGCGAGCGCACCGCGAAGCGGATGATCGCCTCGCTGCTCCACAAGGTGGGCGCGGCGAACCGCATCGAGGCTGCGGCCCTCGCGGGCCGAGCGGGCCTGCTCGACTGATCGGTTCGCGACGGCCACGTCCGACTCGCGGGCCGCAGTGTCCGACTCGCGCGTCGGAAGTGGGGGACTCGGGGCCGCAGTGTCCGACTCGCGCGTCGGAAGTGGGGGACTCGCGGGCCGTGGTGTCCGACTCGCGCGTCGGAAGTGGGGGACTCGCGGGTGGTTCTCGGGGGCCAGGGCCGGCCCGGGTGGGGGGTCGTCTCCGGCCGGTCGCCGGTTCCACACTCGGGCCACGCGAGGAGAGGGGCTGCATCGTGGCGGCGTTCGAGAACGAGGCCGAGGTCTACGAGTACCTCGGCGGCGTCTTCCGCATGGGCATGGAGGATGCGGACCTGGTCGAGAGGCTCAAGCCCTCCGGCGTGGTCCTGCGGATCACCTACACGGAGCCGGACGCTGTGCTGACCGTCGACATGCCGAACTCGGCGATCTTCGAGGGGGCGGGCCAGGGCCCGCAGCCCGACGTCGAGCTGTTCATGACCGCGGACACCGGCAACCGGTTCTGGCTGGGCAGGGTGGTGCTGCCCGTGGCCCTCGCCAAGGGCCAGGTCCGCGCGAAAGGGCCCGTGGCGAAGCTCCTCACGGTGTTGCCGCTGGCCAAGGGCCTGTTCGGCCCGTACCGCGCCTCGCTGGAGGCCAAGGACCGCACCGACCTGCTGGACGCCGCCTGATCGGGTGACCCGGCGGGCAGCAGGTCGGTGGGGTGCCGATACTCCGACGATGGACGACCACTCCGGCAGGCACGCCCGGCCCCTGCCCGAGACCCTGGACATCGACGTGCAGATGTGGACCTCGCTGCGCGGGCACATGCACGACTTCACGACGGTCGTCTGCGACTCCCCGGACCCCGCGCCGCGAGACGCCGACGAGTGGCACCGGTGGGCCGAGGCCCACCTGCTCGCCGTCGCGGACCGGGACGGCTGGCAGCCCGGCCGCTACCACTTCCGTGCCGAGATCAAGGACGCGGTCGACCGGACCGCCGAGGTGCTCACCCAGGACCACTGGGAGTACCGGACCGGCCACGCGCCCTGATCCGGGTCACCGCGACGCGCTCGTCTCCCGGGTCTGCCGGGCCGGGCGTTCCAGCGCGTACCGGAACCGCCACCAGGCGGCCTTGAGGTCACCCCACGGCGTGGCGGTGTAGTGCGGGGCATCGCGCATCGAACGGCTGTCCGCGCCGTAGCGCGGCGCCAGGACGGCGATGAGGACGAGGACCGAGAGCAGGACGGTGAGTGTCATGGCTCCACTGTGCGTACGATTGGCCCGCTAGGACATAGCCAATCGGATGGAGGTGGCCTCGTGGACCCGGGCACCCGACGGATCGGCAGCACGAGCTTCGGACGGCTGCTCGGCAGCTGGCGACCGCCCGACGACCGTGGGCTGGCCACCGCCCTCACCGACCGGGTCCGGCTGCTCGTCCTGGACGGCAGGCTGCCGATCGGCACCCGCATCCCGGCGGAGCGCGAGCTGGCCGGGACCCTCGACGTCAGCCGCACCACCGTGGCCACCGCGTACGAGGCCCTGCGCGCGGACG
>NZ_JACBXB010000641.1 GCF_013870575.1 Pseudonocardia pini | reverse complement strand
GGTGGCCACCGGTCCGTGCGGTCCGTGCACCTCGACCGCGATCCCGGTGGCGGCCAACAGGTCCGCGACCCGGCCGACGTCGGCCCGGTCCAGCGCGGCCCACATCAGCTCCGGACGCGGCGCGTCCACCCGGACCCGCTGCCCGCGCGCGGTGACCGTGGCGGGCGTCGACACCCCCGACGCCGTGGTCAGGACCGCCCGCAGGTCGGCCTCGACGACCAGGTCAGCCACGGTCGACGGAACCGGCGTTGTCCTTGTCGGTGGTCCTGATCCGGATCGTGCCGTTGAGCTTCCAGGTGGCGCGCTGGGCGTCCGGCCCCGTCGTCTTGGGCACCTCGACGGCCATGTCCGCGAAGCTGTACTCGATCGTGGCGCCCTTGCCGGTCAGGTAGGACCACAGCTCCTGACCGATCTCGGTGATGTCGGTGGTCCCGGTCTTGTGGTTGGTGTCGGCGCTCGTCGTCATCTTTTTCTCCTCGGAAGAATATGCACAGGAAAGGCACCCGCCAGAAAGCGATCAAAGTGTGCGCTACACCGTGGTCCGGGGCATGAGACGAGCGGGGAAAAGCTCGTGGACCGAGCGTAAAGGCGGGTCAGAAACGCGGCAACTCGACCTCCCGGGCCGCCACCGACCGGGTGCCGGGGGCGGCCGCGGCGAGGATGCGTCCGACGTTCTCGTCGGAGAAGTACTCGACCGGTGACGTCACTCCGGCGTTGACCCGCGCGAACCCGTCCATCGCGTCCTGGTTGCCGCGGGCGGCGCCGAGGAGCCGTTGCAGGTCGGGCGGCGGGGGTTCGAGGGTGGCGATCTCGGTGGTGAGCTCGTAGAACGGCAGGACGTGCTCGTCGCGGGTGGACCGGTAGTCGGCCATGGCGTCCTCGAACGGGCGGGCACCGGTGAACGCCTGGTGCAGCGCGGTGGCGCACAGCTCGGCGTCCCGGAACGCGTCGTGGATCCCGTGTCCCGTGATGGGGTCCTTGGCGTACCCGGCGTCGCCGACGAGAGCCCAGCCCGGGCCGAAGGGGGTGCGCAGGAAGTTGGGCACCGCGGTGCCCACGAGACGCTCCTCGCGCGTCGCGGCACGGATGCGGTCGGCGAACTGCGGGACCATCTCGAACATCGCCAGGTAGGCGGCCTCGATGTCGCGCCTGTTGGCCTCGAGCTCGGCGAACGGCCAGCCGCCGACGACCAGTGTCGAGTCGTCGTTGGTGGGCCACGCCGCGAAGGCCCGGTTCTCGCGGAGGTAGGCCTCGAAGCGGCCGTGCATCGGCAGCCCGCTCCAGTAGGAGTAGTACAGGCACAGCAACCGCGGCTTCTCGTGGTATCGCTCGGGTCGCACCGCCCGGGCGACCACGGAGTGCAGCCCGTCCGCGCCGATGACGACCGTCGCCCGCTCGGTGACGGTCGCGCCGCCTCGGTCGTGGCCACGGATGCCGGTGACGCGTCCCTCCTCGGCGACCAGGTCGGACACGGTGAACCCCTCGCGCACCTCGGCCCCCGCATCGGCCGCCGCGGCGACGAGGATCGTGTCCAGCACGGTCCGGCGGGGGGCGTAGGCGACCGGGGAGTCGTCGGTGCCGGGGGCCCCGACGGCGGTGACCGGGCCGAGGTCGAACGCGTAGGTGTCGATCGGCGGGCAGCCGGATGCCACCACGTCCTCGAGCAGGCCCCACCGCCGCAGCGCCGCGACGCCCGGGGGCTGGACGATGTGGGTGGAGAGGGTGTCGCTGGGGAACGTCGCGCGGTCGACGAGCAGCACTCGGTGGCCCCGGCGGGCCAGCAGCATCGCGGTCGGGGACCCGGCGCAGCGCGCACCGACCACGATCGCGTCGTAGCGTCCGTCCCTCATGTCACGCCTCCCGGCCGGTCGAGGTGTCCTCCGTGGACCCGACGGCGACGGTGTCGAGCACCGCGCTCAGCGCGTCCAGGAACGCCGCGGGCTGGTCGAGGGCAGGGTCGTCGCCCGCCTCGGCGATCACGTGCAGCGGCCATCCGTGGTGGGCGGCCGCGGCGGCGGCCACCGGCAACGGCGTCGCCAGGTCGTCCCGGCCCCAGATCAGGGCGGTGGGCACGTCGACCCCGGCGAACAGGTGCGCTGGGATCGTCGCTCCGGCGAACTGCCCGATCAGCCTGCCCATGGCCGCCTGCACGCTCGGCGTTCCGGCGCGCTCGACCGCATAGGCGGCGAACGGCTCCCACCGCGGGCCCCACCGCTCGCGCACGCCGTCCAGGTCGAAGGCGCAGAACTCCATGAACCGCTCGTAGCTGCGCCCGGTCGGGTCGGCGAGGAAGCGGTGCAGCGCGAGGCCGAACCGCGGGTCCGGTTCGAACGGCACGAGGCCGAGCGTGTCCACGAGCACCAGACGGGCGAGTCGTCCTGGCCGGTCGATCGCGAAGCGGGCCGCGACGGCGCCGCCGACGGTCCGCCCGACCAGCACCGGCCGCGTCGGACAGGTGCGCGCCACCAGCTCGTCGAGCCAGCGGAGCACCGCCTCCGCGTCCACACCGCCGTCGACGATCTCCGAGGCACCGTGTCCGGGCAGGTCGGGGACGATCACCCGATGCTCGCGGACCAGCTGCGGGAGCACCGGCGCCCAGCCTGCCGCGAACTCGCCCGGGCCGTGCAGCAGGACCATCGGCGGCCCGTCGCCGCCCACGAGCACCGCGGTCGACACACCGGCCAGGTCCATCCGAAGGTCGCTGACCGGCATCCCGCTGAGCATCCGCTCCCGCGCGCCGACGTCCGTGGTGCTCGTCATGGCCTCCGCCTCCCGATCGTGGGTCGGCGACCGTACGGGGCCCGCGGTACGCGGCGCGTCGGGCGAACCACCCAGTCGGCGCCGATGGGTCGTCCTACCCAGATCCCCGGATGAGGTCGTGCCGATAGGCGTGCGCCGTCGCCGCCGCCCGGGACGAGACACCCAGCTTGGTGAAGATGTTGCTCAGGTGCCGGGCCACGGTCTTCTCGCTGAGGACCAGCTCGGCCGCGATCGCCCGGTTCGTCATCCCCGTCGCGACCAGGCGGAGCACCTGCAGCTCGCGACCGGTCAGCGCACTCGCTCCCTGGCCGGTCCGCCGCGACAGCGCGCGTACCCGTGCGACGTCGGGCGCGGCGCCGAGCTGCTCGAACACCCAGCGGGCCGCGTCGAGCTCCAGCTCCGCGGAGTCGGGGTCCCCGAGCTCGAGACAGGCGAGCGCCATCCGGACCCGCACGCGCGCCGACTCGTAGGGCACGTCGAGCTCCTGCCAGGCGGCCCACGCACGCCGGAGCACCTCCAGCGCCGCCCGCCCGTCG
>NZ_JACBXB010000640.1 GCF_013870575.1 Pseudonocardia pini | reverse complement strand
GCGCCGCGGACCTGCTGGCCGGGCCGTGGCGGGACCGGGTGAACGCCGCCACCATGCTCGGGCAGTCCAAGTCCGTGCAGCAGGCCGAGATCGACGCCGCCTGCGAGCTGATCGACTTCCTCCGGTTCAACGTCCACTACGCCCGCCGGGTGATCGCCGAGCAGCCCCGCAGCGTGCCCGGCGAGTGGAACCGGATGGACTGGCGCCCGCTCGACGGGTTCGTCGTGGCGATCACCCCGTTCAACTTCACCGCCATCGCGGGCAACCTGCCCACGGTCCCCGCGCTGATGGGGAACACCGTCGTCTGGAAGCCCACGCCCACCCAGCAGCTCGCCGCGCAGGACACGATGGAGCTGCTGGAGGCGGCGGGCCTGCCGCCCGGGGTGATCAACCTGGTGACCGGCGACGGGCTCGCGGTCTCCCGGGTCGCCCTCACCGACCCGGACTTCGCGGGCCTGCACTTCACCGGCTCCACGGCGACCTTCAAGACGTTGTGGCGCACCATCGGCGACAACCTCGACCGCTACCGCTCCTACCCCCGGATCGTCGGCGAGACGGGCGGGAAGGACTTCGTGGTCGTGCACCCGTCGGCCGATCCCGCGCCGCTCACCACGGCGCTGGTCCGCGGGGCGTTCGAGTACCAGGGCCAGAAGTGTTCGGCGGCGTCGCGGGCCTACGTGCCCCGGTCGCTCTGGCCCGCCCTGCGCGACGAGCTGGCCGCGGTGACCTCGTCGCTGACCTACGGCGACGTCGCCGACCTGCGGAACTTCGGCGGCGCGGTGATCGACGAGCGGGCGTTCGGGCGGCTCCGGACGGCGCTGGACCGGGCGAAGAACACCCCGTCGCTGGAGGTCCTGGCGGGCGGCGGCGCCTCGGACGAGGAGGGCTGGTTCGTCGAGCCGACGGTGCTGGTGGGCACCGATCCCACCGACGAGGTGTTCGGCACCGAGTACTTCGGCCCGGTGCTGGCCGTGCACGTCTACGACGACCCGTGGGAGGACGTGCTCGGCCTGGTCGACCGCACCAGCCCGTACGCCCTGACCGGCGCGGTGTTCGCCACCGACCGGACCGCCGTCGAGACGGCCCACCGGGTGCTGCGGCACGCGGCGGGCAACTTCTACGTCAACGACCGGCCCACCGGGTCGATCGTCTCCCGCCAGCCCTTCGGCGGCAGCCGCGCGTCGGGGACCAACGACAAGGCGGGCTCGATGCTCAACGTCCAGCGCTGGACCAGCCCGAGAGCGATCAAGGAGACCCTCGTCGCCCCCCTCGACCACACCTACCCCCACATGCACTGAGCGAACGGCACTCTCGCTCATACCTAGTGAGCGAGAGTGCCGCTCGCTCCTAGGCCAGGGAGCGGGCGAAGCCGACGACGTCCCGGACGGCCTGGGCGTAGACGTCCGGCATGGCCTCGCGGAAGAGGATCTCGCCGACGTGGCAGAGGCCGAGGTTGACCTTCCCGATCGACCGGACCCCCGCCGCCAGCAGCAGGCGGTGGTAGGCCAGGCCCTCGTCCCGCAGCGGGTCGAGCTCGTTGGCGGAGATGACGTGCGGCGGGAGGCCGCTGACGTCCGGCACGCCCGCCCTGGCGGGCCAGCACGTGGGGTCGTCGCCGTTGCGGCCCTCCGGGTCGTAGACCTCGGCGAGCAGCGGGAACAGCGCCTTGTCGAGCCAGTACTTGTCGTTCTCCCACAGCGAGTGCAGCTCGGCGGGCGGCTCGTCCCAGCTGCCCAGGATGTACGGGCACTGCGCGTAGACGCCCGCGATCTCGTCCACCCAGCCCTCGCGGCGGGCCTTGATCGGCAGCGCCAGCGCCAGGTTGCCGCCGCCCGAGTCCCCGGTCACGACGATGTGGGTCCCGCCCAGCTCCGCGAGGTGCGCGTGGACCCAGCGCAGGCCGGCCGCACAGTCGTCGAGCCCGGCCGGGAAGGGGTGCGGACCCAGGACCCCGCCGCCGTTGCGGTACTCCACCCCGACGACGACCGCACCCTCGGCGGCGAGCTCGTCCCGCCAGTGCGCGTATGCCCGCCCGGACCCGGCGAGCATGACCATCCCACCGCCGTGCACCTGGTAGACCAGCGGCAGCGGGCCCTCGACACCCTGCGGCCGGTGGAGGTACAGCGTGATGTCGTGCCCGCCGTCGCCGCTGATCGTCCGGGTCTCCCGCTCGACGCCCTCGACCGGTGCCCACCCCTCCGAGAGCACGGTGAACAGGCCCTCGAAGCCCACCTCGGTGGCCTCCACGAACTCCAGCAGCGCCTCGCGCCCGGAGTCGGGGGTCACCGGCGCGGCCGCGGGGTGGTCCAGCGCACCCAGCGCGCCGAAGACCGCGACCATGCGGGGGTCGGCGCGGGGGTCGGTGCCGAGGGTCTGGGCCGGGTCGCCGATCCGGCCCGCAGGCACGTGGCGGATGTCCGTGCTGGTCATGGCTCTCCTCGTCGAGAGTTGCGCGACGACGGAGAAAGTCGTCGCGGCGATGCGACAGAACGCGGAAACGTCGCGTAGCATGACCCAGCTCACAGCCCACCGTCAACGGGATGGACCATGACGACGCCGCTGCAGCGCAGGCTCGCCGGGGACAGCAGGCCGGACCCGATGACCGCCTTCCGCGTGGCCCGCGCGGCGTTCCAGGCCGGGCAGCGCGTCGACATGCGCGGGCTGGCCGGGGAGCTCGGGGTGAACCGGGCGACGCTGTACCGCTGGGTCGGGTCGCGCGAGGAGCTGCTCAGCGAGATCGTCTGGTCGCTCTGCGCCCGCACCCTGCGGCTCTCGGCGGACCGGGCCCGCGAGCGCGCGGAGGTCGATCCCGAGCAGCCGTCGGAGCTCGCCGTCCGGCTCACGCTGTTCGTCGAGGACACCCTCGGCCATCCCGGGATGCGCCGGTTCCTCGCCGAGGAGGGCGAGTTCGCGATGCGGCTGCTCACGCTGTCCTCGGGCGGTTTCCAGAGGCGGCTCGTCGCCCTGGTGGACGAGCTGGCGGCCGAGGCGACCGCCGCCGGCGGACTGCACAGCCCGCTCCCCCGGCCGGACCTCGCCTACACCGTCGTGCGGGTGGTCGAGTCCTTCGTGTACCTCAAGGTCATCACCGGCGAGGAGCCCGACGCCGCCCGTGCGGGCCGGGTCCTGCGCGCCCTGCTCCCCCGCTGAGCCGGGAGCGACAAGGCGATCCCAAGGACCCGCCAAGCCCGGCCCGACACGGTGGCCCCATGACCACCCTGCCCTCCCCCACCACCCCGCTCGCGGCCCTCGCCGCCGTCCTGCGCGGCAGGCTCCTGCTCCCCGGCGACCCCGGGT
>NZ_JACBXB010000063.1 GCF_013870575.1 Pseudonocardia pini | reverse complement strand
GCGGCCCGCGCGGCGGATCGCGCCCGCCTTGCGGCCCCCCAGCCAGATCGGCGGCCCGCCGGCCCGCACCGGGCCGGGCTGCAAGGCGAGGTCGCGGATGGTGGTGAACTCGCCGTCGATCGTCACCCGCTTGCCGGAGAACAGGGCGCGCAGCACGCTCAGGCCCTCGTCGACCCGGCGGAACCGGGTCGCGGGGTCCACGCCCGCCGCCTCGAACTCGGGCGGGAACTCCCCGCCCGCCCCGACACCGAGCTCGAAGCGACCGCCGGAGACCCGATCCAGGTCGAGGGCGAGCTTCGCGGCCAGGGCGGCGGGGTAGAGGGGGAGCAGCGTGATCGAGCTGACCAGACGGATGGTTCTCGTCGCTCCTGCCGCGGCCGCCAGCGCGACGAAGGCGTTCGGGACGGGGCCGTGGAAGAACAGGTGCTCACCGGAGGCGACGAGGTCGAAGCCCGCCGCCTCGGCGGCCTGCGCCTCGGCGACGGCGCCGTCGAGGTCACCGAGGACGAGCCCGACCCTCATCCGACGAGCGTGCGGACGCCGTACTGCAGCATCGCCATCGTGCAGGTCCCGGCGATCGCGCCGGACCTCGTCCGGTAGGTCTCCCGGCCGGTCACGAAGTACCCGGGGCCGAGCTTGGTCTGCTTGAGCGGCGAGCAGCCGGTCAGCTCGTAGGTCACGCCCACCCGGTCACCCGGGCGCAGCGGGGTGCCGAACTCGCACACCACCTCCTGCACGATCAGCTCGGTGGTGTCCGGCGCCCGGAAGCTGAACGAGAACCGCTCGGCGGGGGCGGGCCAGGCCGGCTGGTCCGGCAGCTCGACGTCCGGGTGCCGCGGGTCGAGGCCCATCTGGGTGGCCCGGGGCTGGCCCCACATCACCAACGACTGCGGGGGCGCGATCATGCCCCCCGGGAGGTCGGTGTCGAGGGCGTACCGCGGGTGCGCGTCCCGCACCATCTCGCACCAGTACATGATCTGGGCCTCGCTGACCGGGTACGGCCCGTCCCGGTGCAGCGGGCGCCCCAGGTCGGCCCGCGCGAACTCCGGGAGGTCGTCGGCGGCCACGGGAGCGGGCGGCTCGGGCAGCTCCCGGTCGGCGACCGCCGTCCCGGGGTCGGGTGGCAGGGCCAGCACGGTCGTGCACCGTGCCGTCGTGCCGCGCTCGTGGCCGATGCTCGCCACGACCTCCACCAGATGGTCCGCGCCCTCGGTCCACACCCGGCCGACGGCGCCGCGCACGACGGCGCGGTCCCCGGGACAGAGCTGGTCGCTCATCGTCAGCCGCTGGCTGCGCACCGCGGCGGCGGGGCCTGCCCAGTCGGTGCTGTAGCGCCCGAACAGTCCCTGGTAGAAGGTGGTGTTGACGAAGGTGTCCCGCAGCCCGAGCGCGCGGGTGAACGGGCCGTTGTGGTGGTACGGGAACAGGTCCCGGTTGCCCACGACCTGCAGGGCCAGGGTCTTCTGCGTGATCGGGTACTCCAGCGGTGCGAGCTCCTCGCCCGCCTGCACCGCCGCCCAGGTCCGTCCCTGCACCTGCCGCCTCCTCGCCGTGAACGATCGCTCACGCTAGCCCTTTGACGCACGATCGTCGCTGCTCTAGCTTTGAGATTGTCAGGCTCAAAACTAGCCGGAGGAGGCGACCGGTGGCAACGACGGCCGTGGTCGTGGACGCGATCCGCTCACCGATGGGCAAGGGCAAGCAGGGTGGTGCGCTCTCGTCCATCCACCCGGTCGAGCTGCTGGGCCAGGTCCTGCGCACCCTGATGGACCGGAACCCCGGCGTCGACCCCGGTGAGGTCGACGACGTCATCGCCGGCTGCGTCAACCAGGTCGGCCAGCAGGCCGGGCCGGTGGGCCGCTGGGGCTGGCTCGCCGCGGGGCTGCCGGAGCACGTCCCGTCCGTGACGGTGCACCGCGCGTGCGGCTCCAGCCAACAGGCCGTGGAGTTCGCGGCGCAGGGGATCATCGCCGGCGTCTCCGACGTCGTGGTGGCCTGCGGCGTCGAGTCGATGAGCCGGGTGCCCCTGTGGGCGAGCTTCGGTGAGAACCAGGACCCGTACGGCACGCAGGTCCAGGAGCGCTACGCGCCCGGCCTGATCCCGCAGGGCGTGTCCGCGGACCTGATCGCGGAGCGGTGGAAGCTCACCCGCGAGGACCTCGACGAGTACGCCGCGCGGTCGCACGCCCGGGCCGCCACCGCGGACTTCGGCCGGGAGATCGTGCCGGTCACGGCCGCGGACGGCACGGTGGTCGACACGGACGAGACGATCCGTCCGTCGACCACCCCGGAGACCCTCGCCGGGCTGCGCACCGTGTTCGACACGGAGGAGTACCGCACCCGGTACCCCGACCTGACCTGGCGGATCACCGCGGGGAACTCGTCGCAGATCACCGACGGCGCCGCCGCGCTCCTGCTCATGAGCGAGGAGCGGGCCGCCGCGCTCGGCCTCACTCCGCGGGCGCGGGTGCACACCATGGCGGTCGCCGCGGACGACCCCATCACGATGCTGACCGGCCCGATCCCCGCCACCGAGAAGGTGTTGCGGCGCAGCGGGCTCGGCATCGAGGACCTCGACCACTACGAGGTCAACGAGGCGTTCGCCCCGGTGCCGCTGGCTTGGCAGGCTCACTTCGACGCCGACCCGGCCAAGCTCAACCCGAGGGGCGGCGCGATCGCCCTCGGCCATCCGCTGGGGGCGTCCGGGGCCCGGATCATGACCACGATGCTGGCCGCCCTCGAGGACACGGGCGGCCGCTACGCCCTACAGACCATGTGCGAGGCCGGCGGCATGGCCAACGCGACCATCCTCGAGCGGATCTAGACGGAGGACCTGAAGGTGTTCGAGCTTTCCGAGGAACAGCAGGAGCTCAAGGAGCTGGCCGCGCGCGTCGCGGCGGAACGCTTCCGGCCCAAGGCCCTGCAGTGGGACCGCGAGCGGGCGCACCTGCCGCAGGAGGAGCGCAGGCTGCTGGGGTCGCTCGGGCTGCTCGCGCTGAGCATCCCGGAGGAGTACGGCGGTGGCGGGCGCCCGCTGATGGACGCGCTCGTGGTGCTGGAGGAGGTGGCCAAGGCCAGCCCGGTGGCGGCCTGGCCGATCTTCGAGGCCTCGACGGGGCCCGCCCGGGTACTGGAGCAGTTCGGCACGGACGCGCAGAAGAAGAAGTACCTGCCCGCCGTCGCGTCGGGGGAGACCACGATCGCGGTGTCGATCTCCGAGCCGAACGCGGGCTCGGCGGCCACGGACGCCACGACCACCGCCCGCATCGAGGGCGACGAGGTCGTGCTCAACGGCACCAAGCGTTGGTGCTCCGGGGCGGGCTACTCCGAGAAGTACCTGGTCTACGTGCGGTTCGGGGACCGCAAGGGCGCCAAGGGGATGGGTGCGGTCCTGGTCGACAAGGACGCGCCCGGCCTGAGCTTCGGGCCGCAGGAGGAGCTGATGGGCTTCCGCGGCATCGGTTCGGCCGACATCATCCTCGACGACGTCCGGGTCCCCTTGGACGACGTCATCGTCCCCGAAGGCGGGTTCCGGCAGCTGTTCACGGCCTTCTCGATCGAGCGGCTGGGCAACTCGACCATGTCCCTGGCGGTCGGCCAGACCGCGCTGGACCGCACCGCGCGGTACGTGGAGGAGCGCCAGCAGTTCGGCAAGGACATCGTGGAGTTCCAGACCGTCCAGTCCGGACTCGCCGACATGGTCGTGCAGGTCGAGGCGGCGCGGCTGCTGATCCGGCGGGCCGCGGAGAACGCGGGCACCGGCGCGCCGAGCTCGCTGGAGGCCTCCGTGGCCAAGTGCTTCGCCAACGAGATGGCCAAGAAGGTCTCCGACCTGGCCATCCAGCTGCACGGCGGGTACGGCTACGCCGCCGAGTACGAGATCGAGCGGCTGCACCGGGACGCGCACGGCTGGGCCATCGCCGGCGGCACGCCCGCCATCCAGCGCACCCGCATCGCCTCGGAGTACCTCGGCCGCCGCTTCGACCAGCGGGGCTGAGCGGTGCGGGTCGAGGTGGGGTCCGGGGTCGGCATCGCCGTGCACGAGCTCGGCGCAGGCCCCCCGGTCGTCCTGGTGCCCGGGTTCGGGTTCGACCACCGCGTGTGGGACCGCCAGGTCCGGGTGCTGACCGAGGCGGGCCGTCGGGTCGTGTGCGTCGACCAGCGCGGCCACGGGGACTCGGACAAGCCGCTCGCGGGCTACTCGGTGGAGGAGCTCGCCCGTGACCTCGGCGCGGTGCTCGACGCCGTGCTCGACGGCCCGTGCACGCTCGTCGGCTGGTCCTTCGCCGGACAGGTGGGGTTCCGGCTGGCGGCCGAGCGGCCGGACCTCGTGGCCCGGCTCGCCCTCGTCTGCTCCAACGGGGTGCGGGCCACCCGCAGCGACGACTTCCCCTTCGGCGGCAAGCCCGCGGACCTGGAACGGCTGATGGTCGAGGCCGAGCGGGCGGACCGGATCGCCGCGCGCCGCACCGCGATCACCCCCGGCTTCGCCGCCGCACCCGATCCCGCGCTCGTGGACTGGCTCGTCGGGATCTCCCTCGCCATGCCGTCCTGGTCCGCGGTCGCGTGCCACCGCGCGATGCTGCACGCCGACCTCGTCGCCGACATCCCGCGCGTCACGCAGCCCGTGCTCCAGCTGGTGGGGGCGGCCGACCCGGTCTTCTCGGCGCGGGGCGCCCGCTGGCTGGCCGAGCGGCTCGCCGACACCCGGCTCGTCGAGCTGGCCGACTGCGGGCACTACCCGTTGTTCGAACGCCCCACCGAGTTCGACGAGGCGTTGCTGGGGTTCGTCTAGCCTGCGCGGTCCACGGCCCGCAGGCGGGCGGCGCCGGGGGCGGCCAGCCCGTCGAGTGCCGCGACCGTCAGACCGGTGAGCAGGGCCGGGAGGGCGGTGGGCTCGCGGACACCGTCCGGGCGGGCGCTGTCGGAGAACATCAGGGCGTGCACCGCGCGGATCGCCGCCACCAGCGTGTCGCGGGCGTGCCCCGGATAGCAGCGGTCCAGGCAGTCCACCCAGCGGTCGATGTAGCGGCGCTGCCGCCTGCGGAAGCTCCGTTCGTGGGCGCCGGAGAGCGCCCGCTGCTCCCGCTGCCAGATCACCGACAACCGCCTGCGCCCCACCGAGAACTCGACGTGGGCCTTGACGAGGCGGCTCAGCTCCTCCCACGGGTCCCCGCCCGGCTCGCCGACGCTGAGCAGCAGGGCGTCGGTGGCCTCGTCGAACAGCGCGGCGAGGATCTCGTCCTTGCCGTCGAAGTGGCGGTAGATAGCCGATCCGGTCACCCCGGCCTCGCGGCCGATGGCGTCCACCCCCACGCCGTCGAAGCTGCGCTCGGCGAAGAGCTTCTCGGCGGCGTCGAGGATCTGCTGCTCGCGGCTCACGCCGCGCAGTCTACGGACCGATCGTTCACCTCGGCTATACCTGCTCCGAACTGCTGGTTCGCCACTCTTGGTTGACGCCGTCTCCGTCGGCTCGTAGCTTTGAGACGGTAGGGTTCAAAACCAACGACGGGTGGAGGGGTACGGCGTGCCCGAACAGCACTCCGCGAGCAGCCGCGAGGCGCTCACGGTCGCGGTCACGGACGGGGTCTGGGAGATCACCCTCACCCGCCCCGAGCTGATGAACCGCTTCGACGACGTCCTGGAGAGCGAGCTGCTCGGCGTCCTGCAGGACCTGGCGAACGACCGGGACGCGCGCTCGGCCGTGTTGCTCTCGCAGGGCAAGGTCTTCTCGGCGGGCGGCGACTTCGACCTGATCCTGGCCGCGAACCGGGACACCACCGAGCGGCTGGCCGCCGTCGAGCGGGCGCGGAGCATGCTGGCGGCGCTCATCGCGCTGCCCCAGCCACTGGTCGTCGGCGTGCAGGGTGCCGCGGTGGGGCTGGGCGCCACGATCGCCCTCGCGGCCGACGCCGTCGTCGCCTCCCGGAACGCGAGGATCGCCGACACGCACGTCGGCGTCGGTCTCGCAGCCGGGGACGGTGGGGCGCTGTACTGGCCGCAGTCCGCGGGGATGCTGCGCGCCCGCCGCTACCTGCTCACCGGGGACATGATCGACGCGGCGAAGGCTTACGAGTTCGGTCTGGTCACCGACCTGGTCGACGAGCCGGGCGAGGTCGCCGACGTCGCCCGGGGGATCGCCACCCGGATCGCGGCGCTGCCGCCGCTCGCGGTGCAGGGGACCAAGCGCGCGCTCAATCAGCTCACCCGCCAGCGCCTCGGCGAGGTGGGGGAGACCGCGTTGCTGCAGGAGGCGCTGACCCTCGGCTCGGCGGACCTGGCCGAGGCGGTGGCGGCGTTCAAGGAGAAGCGCGCCGGGAAGTTCGTGGGGGAGTGATGACGGAGCTCACCGAGGAGCAGCAGGCGTTGGTGGAGGCCCTGCGGGACTTCACCCGCCGGGAGTGCGGCACCCGCGAGCAGCGGGACGCGTTGACGGACGGCGGCCGGGAGGCCCACAGCGACGAGCTGTACGCGAAGCTCGCCGAGGCCGGTTACCTGGGGATCTCCATCCCCGAGGAGTACGGCGGCGCGGGCGGGGACCTGATGGACCAGTGTCTGCTGCACGAGGAGCTGTACCGCGGGCTGGCCCCGCTGCACGCCATCGGCGGCACGCACACCGTGGCCGGGATCCTCAAGCGCTATGGGACCGAGCAGCAGAAGAAGGAGATCCTCGGCGCCATCGCGGGCGGTGCGCCGATGTCGATCAGCATCTCCGAGCCCGAGGCGGGCTCCGACGCGGCCAACATCTCGTGCCGCGCGGAGCTCCGCGATGGGCGCTACGTGATCAACGGCCAGAAGACCTGGTGCTCGGCGGCGCAGCACGCCACCGGGATCCTGCTGGTCGCGCGCACCGAGCGCAGCGAGAAGCGCCACCAGGGCCTCACGATGTTCTACCTTCCCGCGGACATCGCGGGCCTGCAGATCCGTGGCATCGACACGATGAGCGGGCCCCTGGTCAACGACCTCTACTTCACCGACGTCGAGGTCCCCGAGTCGGCGGTCGTCGGCGAGGTGGGCAAGGGCTGGCACCAGCTCATGGCCGGGCTGAACACCGAGCGGCTGGTCGCCGCGGTCGAGGCGCTCGGCATGGCCCAGCGCACCTTCGACGACCTGCTCGGCTACCTGAAGGAGCGCAAGCAGTTCGGCGCCGCGATCGGCTCCTTCCAGGCCATCCGGCACCGGCTGGCCGACCTCGCCATCGAGGTGGAGGCGTCCAAGGCGCTCACCTACGCCACGATCCGGCGGGTGCAGGCGGGCACGGACCCGGCCGAGGTGCTCGTCCGGCTCACCTCGATGACGAAGGTCAAGGTCACCGAGACGGCCAAGAACACCGCGCTGCAGGGCGTCCAGCTGATGGGCGGCTACGGCTACGCCACCGAGTACGGCATGGAGAAGCACCTGCGGGACGCGGTGGCACCCACCATCTACGCGGGCACCAACGAGATCCAGCGCGAGATCATCTCGTCGACCTACGAACTGCGGTAGAGGAGTCACGATGGGATACCCGATCCCCACGGAGGCCCGGCTCAAGGGCCCCTTCCAGCCCATGCGCTTCGAGGCGACGATCGAGGAGTGCATCGTCTCCGAGGGGGAGATCCCCAAGGAGCTCTACGGCGGCTTCTACCGCACCGGACCCACCTGGAAGCGGCCGACGGCCCAGGGCACGAACGGCCTGCTGGCCATCGACGGCATGGTGCAGGGCATCGTGTTCGAGAACGGCCGGGCGGATTTCCGCAACCGCTGGGTGCGCACGCCCAAGTACGAGCTGGAGCGCCGCGAGGGGAAGGGGATGTTCACCTTCACCGACGGCGACTGGCACGACTGGCGCACCTTCGGCCTCGGCGACGTCCAGCGCGAGGGCCTGACCTGCGGCGTCCCGCAGGGCACCGCGAACGTCAACATCTTCCCGTTCCAGGGCAAGATGATGGCCGTCGCCGACTCGATCGGCGCGCCCATCGCCATCGACCCGATCACGCTCGACACCGTCGGCATCGTGAGCTGGTCCCCGCAGCTGTCCGCGGGCCTGCACGAGAAGGCCGCGTTCGGCGACGGGGGCTTCACCGCGCACCCGAAGTGGGACCCGGAGACCGGTGTCCTCTACGGCTGGGCGTACCGGGACACCGCGCCCTACGTGACCATGCACTTCGTGCACCCGTCCGGCGTGGTCGAGTCCCGCGACCTGCACGACGCGCCGTACAACACGGTGGCGCACGACATCTGGCTCACGCCGGAGCACGTCGTCATGCCGTTCCAGCCGTTCCTGGTGGACAAGAAGCGGATCCTGGAGGGGCGCAGCGTCTACGCCTGGGAGCCGGAGCTGCCGATCGTGCTGGCCCTGATCCCGCGGCACGACCTGCAGGGGGAGATCCGCTGGGTCACCCTCGACGCGGACCCCCAGTACGTCATGCACACCATGTCGGCGAACGTGACGAACGGGAGGCTGAGCCTGGACGGGCCGATCTTCAACCGGCCGCCCTTCCCGTTCGAGCAGGACTTCGCCGACGGGGACGACGTCGCGCTGTTCTTCTCGATCGCGAAGAGCCAGCTCGGCCGCTGGACGGTCGACCTGGAGACCGGCAAGACCGGCGTCGAGCAGCTCTCGGACCGGCCCTCGGAGCTGCCGAAGGTCGACGAGCGCTTCTACGGCAAGGGCTACCGCTGGGGCTACCAGGTCGGTGGCGTGGTCAAGCGCGGCGGCATGTCCATGAACAGCCTGGTCGTCACGGACATGACCACGCTCTCCGACCAGGAGTACGTGATCCGCACGGGCGAACCCGCGGCGGTGCTCGAGGCGACGTTCGCCCCGCGGCACAAGGACTCCCCGGAGGGCGACGGCTACATCATCGTCCCGGTGTCGTGGTGGGCGGAGAACCGCGGCGAGTACCTGATCTTCGACACGGACGACATCACGCAGGGCCCGATCTGCCGGATCGACATCCCGTTCCGGCTGGGCTGGACGGCGCACGGCCACTGGATGGACTTCCGGTAGGGGAGTGCGACCGCCGCGGCAGCAGCACGCTGTCGCGGCGGTCGTCGTCGTCGAGGCCGTGTGCGGGCGACCGCGCAGTGTTGACGTCGGGTCGAACCCCCACCTATATTGAGACTGAGCGACTCAATATAGGTCGCGGGATCGCCTCCGGTAGGTGGAGCGCACGCACCGAGGGTGCGGCGAGCAACCCCCGAACCCGATCACCCGCCCGGCGGGCGGGATCGGCGGGGTGGAGCGGAGAAGGGGAAGTCAGTTGTCCGAATCGGTCGTGACCAGCCCGGACGAGCGCGTGTCCGAGGACGCCGAGCTGCGCGCCGCGCTCGACGTGGCGAACATCCCGACGCTGCTGCTCGTGCTGGCCCATCTCACCGGCGACGGGCGCTGGGTCCAGGACCCGTACACCCCGCAGCGGGGCAAGCCGTTGTCGGACAACGACACCGGCGGCCTGCCCGAGGAGCTGCAGGCCGAGGTGCGGGAGGCGGCCTTCGAGGCGATCCTCGCCCACGAGGCCGGCACGCTGATCCCGGTCGACCCGACGCCCTCGCAGGTCGCTGAGCGGCTGGCGATCGCGCTGGTCGAGGAGGTGGCCGAGGAGTACGGGCCGCTGCTCTCGGAGGAGCTGGGCCTGGTCTCGCGGGAGGTCGAGCTGCCGACCCCGCCCCCCGGGTTCCGCGCGGTGATCATCGGTGCGGGGCTGTCCGGGCTGTGCACCGCGTTCAAGCTCGAGGCCGCGGGCATCGATTACGTGATCCTGGAGAAGGACGCGGACCTGGGCGGCACCTGGCTGGAGAACGTCTACCCCGGCTGCGGTGTGGACACCCCGAGCCACTTCTACTCGTTCTCCTTCGCCCCCAACGGGCGCTGGTCGCGCTACTTCGCCAAGCGGGACGAGGTGTTCGCCTACCTCAGCGAGCTCGCGGACCGCTACGACGTGCGTCGACGGATCCGCTTCGGCACCGAGGTGACCCGGGCGGACTACGACACCGACTCCGCGACCTGGACCGTGCAGACCCTCGACACCGAGGGCCGCGAGGAGACGTTCACCGCCCCGGTGCTGGTCAGCGCGGTCGGGATGGTCAACCGACCCTCGATCCCACCCATCGCGAACCTCGACGCGTTCGAGGGCCCGCTGATGCACACCGCCGAGTGGCAGCGGGACGTGGACCTGACCGGCAAGCGGGTCGCCGTGATCGGCACCGGCGCGAGCGCGATGCAGCTCGTCCCCGCGATCGTCGACACCGCCGAGCGGGTCCTGGTGTTCCAGCGCTCCAAGCAGTGGGCCATCCCGTACCCGAACTACCAGTGGTCGGTCCCGGAGGGCGTGCGCTACCTGATGCACCGGGTGCCGCTCTACACGCGCTGGTACCGGCTGCGGACCTTCTGGAACTTCGGCGACCGCCAGCACGAGTCGATGCAGATCGACCCGAACTGGGAGTTCCCGGACCGCTCGGTCAACGCGCAGAACGAGAGCCACCGGGTCTTCCTCACCAAGCACATCACCCGGGAGCTCGGTGAGCGCGCCGAGGAGCTGCTCCCGGACTGCCTGCCGGACTACCCTCCGTACATCAAGCGGCCGCTGCTGGACAACGGCTGGTTCCGCACCGTGGCCCGCAGCGACGTCGAGCTGGTCACCGAGGCGGTCGCCGAGCTGACCCCGGACGGCGTGGTCACCGCGTCGGGGGAGAAGTTCGAGGCGGACGTGGTCGTGCTGGCCACCGGCTTCAAGACCCTGCAGTTCCTGTGGCCCATGGAGATCCACGGAGCCTCGGGCAAGACGCTGCGCGAGCAGTGGGGCGAGGACGACGCCCGAGCCTACCTGGGTGTGACGGTGCCGGACTTCCCGAACTTCTTCATCGTCAACGGGCCCAACACCAACGCCGGGCACGGGGGCAGCGCGATCATCGCGACCGAGCTCGAGGTCCGGTACATCATGAACGCCCTGCGCCGGATGTTCGAGCAGGGCCTGGCCGCGACCGAGGTCCGCGAGGACACGTTCTGGGAGTACAACGACCGCCTCGACGAGGCGCTGTCCCGGGCGATCTGGTCGCACACCAAGGCCACGACCTACTACCGCAACGACAAGGGCCGCGTGGTCGTCTCCAGCCCGTGGAAGTACTTGGACTACCACGCCTGGACCAAGGAGTACGACCCCGCCGACTACGTCGAGACCCCTGCCGAGCCTTCTGCCGAGACCCCTGCCGGGACCGGGCGATGAGCGCCGAGGTCGTCAGGGAGTTCTACCGGGCCGTCGCGGCCTCGGACGCGGACGCCGTCCGGACCCTGGTCCGCGACCGGTTCGCCGAGGATGCCACGCTCACCTGGCCGGAGGCGCTGCCCTACGGCGGCACGGTCGCCGGGCGGGACCGGCTGGCGAAGGTCCTGGGCGGCGCGGCGGCGTCGACGGCGAAGGTCGGCGCCCAGGACCTGCGGCTGCTCGAGCTGGCCGACGGTGGGGACCGGGTGGCGGCGGAGGTCGCGTTCGACTACTACCCGCCCGGCGGTGCGGACGCGGTCGCCAGCCGCGCGGTCGAGTTCTGGGAGTTCGCCGACGGCCTGGTCACCGCGGTGCGCGCCTACTACTGGGACACCGCCGCCCTGGTCCGCTGACCTTCGTCCGATGAACGAACGGCACTCTCGCTCATACCTAGTGAGCGAGAGTGCCGTTCGTTCGTTCAGTCGGAGAGGGTGATCGCGGCGACCGGGCAGGAGGTCGCGGCGTGCTCGATGTCACCGCGCATCGTGTCCGGCGCCTCCGCCGTCCAGTGCAGCGTGTCGTCGTCTCCGAACTCGAACACGGACGGCGCGGCGAACACGCACTGGCCGTGGTCCTCGCAGCGGTCGAGGTCGACGTTGATCTTCATGATGGGTCCTTCCGTGGTCAGGTGGTGGGCGGGAGGATCGGGTACCAGTGCGGCTCGGCGGCACCGGACTCGGTGAGGGTGAGCGTGGCCTGGGCGCGGGTGTACTTGCGGATGCCGGCGGCGCCGCCGAAGCGGGCACCGATGCCGGAGCTCTTCCAGCCGCCCGAGGGCAGCGACAGGTGGAAGTTGGTGGTGCACACGTCGTTGACGCAGATCGCGCCGACCTCGACCTGCGCGGCGAGGGCACTGCCCCGCTCCCGGTCGGCGGTGAACACGCTGCCGGACAGACCGAACTCCGAGTCGTTGGCGCGGCGCAGCGCCTCGGCGGCGTCGGCGACGCGGGCGATCGGCACGACCGGCCCGAAGGTCTCCTCGCGCATGACGGCCATGTCGTCCGTGACGTCGACCAGCACGGTCGGCGGGTAGTACCAGCCGGGGCCCTGCAGGCGGGCGCCGCCGGTGAGGGCGCGGGCTCCTGCGGCCACCGCGGCGTCCACCTGCTCCTCGACGATGCGCAGCTGGGCCTCGCTGGACATCGCGCCGATGTCGGTGACGTACGGCTCGCCGCGCACTGTGCCCTGGCGGATCCGGCCCGCCCAGTCGACGACCCGGGCGACGAAGTCCGCGTACACGGCGTCCTCGACGTAGACGCGCTCGACGGCGCTGCAGCCCTGCCCGGAGAACACGCACGCGCCCCAGACCGCCGCTCGGGCGGCTCGGTCGAGGTCGGCGTCGGCGAGCACGATCAGCGGGTCCTTGCCGCCGAGCTCGAGGCTCGACGGGATCAGCCGCTCGCCCGCGCGCGCCGCGACCGCCCGGCCGGTGCGGACCGAGCCGGTGAACTGGATGAAGTCCACGACGTCGACGACCGCGGCACCCGTGGCGCCGTCCCCGGTCGCGATCCCGAGCACGTCCGGCGCGCCGATCTCCCGCCAGCCCCGGACGGCCTCCGCCCAGGTGAGCGGGGTCAGCTCGGACGGCTTGGACAGCACTGCGGCACCCGCCATGAGCGCGGCCGGGATGTCGAGCATCGGCATCGTCAGCGGCCCGTTCCACGGCGAGATCACGCCGACGAGCGGGTACGGGTGGTGGCTGATCTCGAGGCGGTGCGTGGGCACCGCGGACTCGGGGTGTTCGGGGGCGAGGAAGGCCTCGGCGTGCTCGAGCCAGTAGTCGGTGACCTGGATGCCGTAGGCGGGTTCGCCGACGGCGTCCCCGTAGGACTTCCCGGTCTCCTGCTGGACCAGGTCCACCAGGTCCGCGGAGTGCTCGGCGAGCCAGTCCCGCCAGG
>NZ_JACBXB010000639.1 GCF_013870575.1 Pseudonocardia pini | reverse complement strand
CGGGTGAGCGAGTCGACCGCCTCGGCGAACGCGGGGCCGACCGCCGCCGCGTCCTCCCGGCGTCGGGCCAGGTAGCGTTCGAGCTCCCGCTCGACCCGCTCCCGAAGCTCGGCCGATCCGTCGGACTCGGCGGGCTCGGCGGAGGCCGGCAGGACGTGCGTCGAGGGGTGAACCACCCGACGAGCGTATCGGCGGGTCGGCGGTTGGGCGCGTCGAGTCAGGACGGCCGGTCGGCAGTACGCTCACCGGGTGACCACGCGAACCGCGCAGCCGCGCACCTCCGTGATCGATCGGATCGGCGCCGACGGCCCCGTCTTCTCGGTCGAGTTCTTCCCTCCCAAGGACGAGTCGGGGGAGGCCGAGCTGTGGCGGGCCATCCGCAGGCTCGAGCCGCTCGACCCGGCGTTCGTGTCGGTCACCTATGGAGCGGGCGGGTCCAGCAGGGACCGGACGATCCGGACCACGGCCCGCATCGCCACGGACACCACACTGGTCGCGATGGCGCACCTCACCGCGGTCTCGCACTCGCGGGCCGAGCTGCGGCACGTCATCGGCTCCTACGCGGCGGCGGGCATCAGCAACGTGCTGGCGGTCCGCGGCGACCCGCCCGGGGACCCGCTGGGGGAGTGGACCGCGCACCCCGAGGGCCTCACCTACGCCGACGAGCTCGTCCGGCTCGTCCGCCGCTCCGGGTCCTTCTGCGTGGGTGTGGCGGCCTTCCCGTACGGGCACCCGCGCTCGGCGGACCCGGACTCCGATTTCCGACGGCTGCTCGGCAAGATCCGCGCGGGCGCCGAGTTCGCGATCACCCAGCTCTTCTGGGAGCCGGACGGCTTCCTGCGGCTGCGGGACCGGCTGGCCGCCGAGGGCTGCGAGGTGCCGCTGCTGCCCGGGATCATGCCGCTGCTGTCCGCGAAGACCCTGCAGCGCGGGCCGGAGCTGTCCGGCGCCCCGCTGCCGCCCGGGCTGGCCGAGCGGCTGGCGCCCTACACGGACGACCCGAAGGCCTTCCGGGCCGCCGGGCTCGACCTCACCACGGAGCTCTGCGAGACCCTGCTCGCCGAGGGCGTGCGGGGGCTGCACTTCTACACGCTGAACCGCTCGCTGGCCACGGCCGAGCTGGTGGGGCGGCTCGGGTTGGGCCGGGCGGCCGTCAGCGCCTGACCGTCAGCGCCTGACGGGCGGGTTGCGGGTCCGTCGGGCCAGCAGGACCACCCCGGCGACCGCGAGCGCCACCACGGCCGCCAGCCCGATGCTCCAGGCCGCCGCGGAGGGGGCCTGCGGGTCGTCGTAGGCCACGACGGCGGTCACGTCCCCGACCTCGCCGGGGGTGAAGGTCCAGCTCACGACGCCGGCCTCGGAGTCGCCGTTGGTGTCGAGGACCTCACCGGGAAAGCTGATCTTGAGCTGGAAGTCCGCCTTGTCGACGGGCACGGTCGTGAGGTCCGCCGCCCCCTCCAGCACGATCCGGTTCCCGGCCCGCCGCAGGGTGAGCGTGGCGCGCTCGCCCGCGTCGCCCGCGACCGAGGTCAGCATCCCGACCTGCTCGAACGTCAGCCCCGAGAACCGCAGGACCGAGCCGGTGTAGCCGTCCTCCCGGTACTCGACGACGTCCACGTCGGAGCTGAGCTCGGGCGGCAGGGTGATCACCGGGCCGGTGTCCTCGGGGCTCTTCTCCGGGGTGGCGAGGATGACCTCGCCGGTCACCGTGTCGTCCGGCTGGACGGCGAGGGCGGCCCGCACGCGGGCGCACCCGCCGAGCACCGCCACGGCCATGACCACGAGCAGCAGGACGGACACGAGGCGGCGGAGACGGGGCACGGGGACATCGTGCCGGCCGGACCCCGCGGACCGCGGGACCGCCTCGCCCCCTGATCGCCGGTCGCGGCCCGTCGGGCCCGCATACGGGGCGGATCGCCCGGAAACGGCGATCACGGGTGGCTCAGTGGCGGTAGGGCGGGGGCGGGGGGAGGGGCAGCCGCCTGCCGAGGACGGCGAACGGCCTGCTGTCGCCGGTGAAGCGGTGGTCGCGCAGCACGTCGTCGAACCCGAGGCGGCGGTAGAGCCGCCACGCCCGGCCGGGCGGCCGGGGGGAGTGCTCGGGGGTGGAGAGCAGGACCATGTCGTGCCGGACGCCGTCGAGCAGCGCCCGCAGCATCCCCTCGCCGAGCCGGGAGCCCTGCGCGTCCGGGCGCACGTGCAGCTCGGTGAGCTCGAAGTAGTCGCGCAGCCAGTCCGGCTGGGCGTGGTCGCGGGACATGCCGCGGGCGGCCAGGCCGCGCCGGACCTCGTCGAACCACCACTGGCCGGGACCGCCGGAGTACCCGTAGGCCACGCCGATCAGGTGTCCGCCGGGGTCGACCCAGCCGGTGCAGCGCCAGCCGGGCCTGCGGGCGTGCTCGAGCCACAGGTTGCGCCGCTGCCGGGCGGTGCCCGGGGGATAGCCCATCGCGGACACGTAGACGTCGAGCGCCTCGCCCAGGTGGTCCGCCAACTCCACGGAGGACAGGGCGACCAGGCGCGGCCGGGCGGGTGCGGCGGTCACCGCGCCATCTCACCACGGAACGGCCCCGGGCGTCGCCGGCGTGCCCGTTTCTGTCGGTGTGCGCTGGTAGACCACGCCTGTGGACGGTGGCGGAACGGTCAGCGGAGCGGTCGGGGGACCCGACTTGACGGAGGCGTTCGAACGCGCTTCACTGGATGAGTCGAACACATGTTCGATCCAGGTCGGTCCCGGGGCCAGGGGTGGGGGAAGCATCCCTTCCCCGGGTCGGTCTGCGAGTCCGTACCGATCCCCGCCGGCCCGCACCGGCGGGGACCGGTGCCGTCCAGTCGGGTCCCAGCCCGGCCGGAAGGGGAGTGATCTGCACATGAACACCTTCTCCCGGGTGTTCGGACCGCGGGAGCCCGCGCCGATCTCGGTCCGCTGGCTCGGCGGCGAGCCCGTCGAGTTCGAACGCAGGCCCGCCCGGCGCGGCTCGCGGTTCCTGGTCACGGACGTCCGGGAGCGGTGGATCGAGGAGTCGCCGTGGCCGTTCCCGTCGCCGATGCCGGTCGGCGGCGACCGGATGCGGTGCTGGCGGGTGGAGGCGCGGTCCGCCGAGTCGCCGCAGGAGCCGGCCCGGGAGTTCGTCCTGCGGATGCGGGCCGGCCCCGGTGTGTGGGACCTGGTCCGCGTGCCGGACCCCGAGTGACCTGGAGGAGAAGCGATGACGATCACGGTGGGCGAGCGGGCGCCGGGCGCCCCGGTGTCGAGGTTGTTGACCGTCAGCGTCCCGGTCACCGCGTGTCCGGTCGGCGAGAACACGT
>NZ_JACBXB010000638.1 GCF_013870575.1 Pseudonocardia pini | reverse complement strand
CCGGGCAGGGCCGTGCCCCGCGGGCTCTGCCCCACGACGGTCCCGGCGGCGGCCAGGTTGTCCACCTGCGTGGTGCTGACCTGCCAGTTCGCGCGCTGCAGGACCGCACGGGCGTCGTTCACCCCGCGGCCCACGACGTCGGGCACCCGGGTCTCCGCGCCGCCGGTCAGGTACCGGTCCTCGGTGGGCGGCAGCGGCAGCACCGGGGTGCCCGCGACCATCGGGGTGACCGCGCCGAACCAGGTCTCCGCCGGGGTCTTGCCGCCGAAGATGTTGCCGCTGCGGCAGGCGAACGGGGCGCCCGCGCCGTCGCACAGCGGCTTGGGGGCGTTGGAGTTGTCGAAGGTGATCACCGAGCCCGCCAGGTTCGGCAGGAACCCGACGAACGCCGCGGACTTGTGCTGCTGCGTGGTGCCGGTCTTGCCCGCCATGGGGCGGTTCCAGCCGACCTGGCGGGCGGCGCCCGCGGCCGTGCCGGAGATGTCGTCCTTGGACAGGCCGGTGAACAGCGTGTTCGCCAGGCCCGGCTCGACGGCCTGCTCGCACGGCGCGTCGGTGATCGCCACCGGCTGCCCGGCGGAGTCCGTCATGGACTCGATGGGGCTCGGCGGGCACCACTTGCCGGAGCTGGCGATCGTGGCGCCGACGTTGGCGAGCTCGAGCACCGACGTCGGCGTGACGCCCAGGGTGAACGAGGCCTGCCGCTGCGCCTTGGTCACCTCGGCGATCGACCGGTCCGTGCGCCTGCCGGTGCCCGGATCGACGAACGGGGTGCCCGCCAGGGACTTCATCCCGAGCCGGACGGCCATGTCGACGACGTCCGGGACGCCGGTGAACTCCTCCAGCTTGATGAACGCCGTGTTGGGCGAGGTGGCGAGCGCGTCCTGCAGGCTCATCCGCTCCGGGTAGTTGCCGGAGTTCTGCACGGGGATCGGCCGCCCGCCGCCGTCGAGGTAGATCGGCGACGCGTACCCGCTGGGCGGCACGGACATCTGGTAGTTGATGCCGAGCCCCTTCTCCATGGCGGCGGCCGCCGTGAAGATCTTGTAGACCGAGCCCGCGCCGAGGTTGACGGGCTCGTAGGGCAGCCCGTAGCTCGTCTGCAGTGCCTCGGCGTCGAGCCCGAAGGTGCGGCTCGAGGCCATCGCGAGCACGCGGTGCTTCTCCTGCCCGGGCTCGACCAGCGACATCACGTTCGCGACGTTCGGCTGGCCGGGCGGGACCTCGGCGTCGAGCGAGGCCTTCATCTGGGCGAGCTTGGCGCGGTCCAGCGTGGTCTTGATCGTGTAGCCGCCCCGCGCGACCTGCTCCGGGCTGAACCCGTGCTCCGCGAGGTACCCGCTGACGTACTTGCAGAAGAACCCGGCGTCCCCGGCCCCGATGCAGCCGTTGGGCCGGGTGTTGAGCGGGCTGGCCAGGCCCAGCGGCTGGGCGGTGGCGGAGCGCGCCTGCTCCTCGTTGATCATGCCCTGCTCGCGCATCTGCGTGATGACGAGGTTGCGCCGGTCCAGCGCGGCCTGCGGGTTCTGCACCGGGTCGGTGGCCGAGATGTTGCGGACCATGCCCGCGAGCAACGCGGCCTGCGCGACGGTGAGGTCCTTGGCGGCCACCCCGAAGTAGGTGCGCGCGGCACTCTCGATGCCGTACGCGCCGTTGCCCCAGAACACGATGTTGAGGTAGCGGGTGAGGATCTCGTCCTTGGGCAGCTGGCGCTCCAGCTGCAGGGCGACCCGGGCCTCGCGCAGCTTGCGGGCCGGGGTCTGCTCGGTGGCCTTGAGCCGCTCGGCCTCGGTCTGCGCCTCGACGTAGAGCGTGTAGTTCTTCACGTACTGCTGGGTCAGCGTGGAGGCACCCTGCACGACGTCCCCCGACGCCGAGTTGGCGATCACCGCGCGGATCGTGCCCTGCCAGTCCACGCCCTGGTGCTCGTAGAACCGGCGGTCCTCGATCGCGACCATGGCGGCCTTCATCGCGGGCGAGACCTGGTCCCCGGTCACCTGCTCGCGGTTCTGGTCGAAGACCCAGGCGATCGGCTGCCCGGCGTTGTCCGTGAGCGTGGTTGTGAGCGGCAGCCCGCCCTCCACGAGGCTCGACGAGGCGGAGTTGACGCTGTCCCCGGCGTCATTGCTGACCAGCCCGACACCCGCCGCGAACGGGAAGGCCATCCCGGCCGTGACGACACCGGCGAGCAGGCACAGCCCGAGCAGCAACCCGATCGGGCGCGCCAGACGACGGGGAGCAGACACGACGACGAGGTTACCGACCCGGGCGTCACCCTTCTGTCAGGTTGAGTAGTTCTGCGTGGTGTCGGGCGGAACCGGCCGCTCGCAGAATCCGTCTCAGTTGCCGAACGCGGGCCACCCCCGGCCCGCCCCCTCGGAGGAGACGAGGCGTGAACACTGCACTGACCAGCTGGAACTGGCGAACGGCCGCCCGCTGCCACACCACCGACGCCGAGGAGCTGTTCGTCCGCGGCGCCGAGCAGCGCCGGGCCCGGGGCTTCTGCGAGAGCTGCCCGGTCCGCACCGAGTGTCTCGCCCACGCCCTCGACGAGCAGGTGGAGTTCGGCATCTGGGGCGGGATGACCGAGCGGGAGCGTCGCGCGCTGCTGCGCTCGCGGCCGGACGTGGGGTCGTGGGCGGAGCTGCTGGGCTCGGCCAGGGATGCCTACTACCGGGAGGAGGCCGCCTCGTAGCCCGCCGCGCTGCCCTTGGTCGCCGGTCCTGACCCATCGCGGCCGTGTGCGGCGCGGATGGGTCAGCTGTGACGATCATCGGTGGGGGTCGGCGGTCGTGGTCGGCGCCGACCAGCGGGACCTGCCCTTTCCCGACGACGCCCGGAACCGCACCGTGACACTGCGGGTGGTGCCCATGCCGATGTGAGTAGTCGGGCTCGCAGAGACGAGTAGGCGGTACCCATGTGCCCGGGCACACACCGCGGGACTCTTCCGGGGCACCGATGAATCAGGACCGGATCCCCGGTCTTCCCATCAGTGACCCACACCACACAGGAGGCCCACGATGTTCACGCCGATCCTCTGCCCCGGCTGCACCGCCATCGTCATCGTCCCCGAGTTCGACGCGCACCGGCGCTGCCCGTGCTGCGGCATCGACGTCGCCGAGCCACACGAGGCCGAACTGGTCCCCCTGCCCGTCCGCGTGCAGCGGCCGGAGGCGGCGTGATCCTCAGCGGAGGGAACGAACGGACCCCACGGACGCCGCGGGCGGGACCTGGTTCGCCAGCCGCTCGCCCACGGCCCGCAGCCCCGCGAGGTCGGTGATGTCCCCCGCCACCGCGGGGACCCGGACC
>NZ_JACBXB010000637.1 GCF_013870575.1 Pseudonocardia pini | reverse complement strand
GCCGAGCTGCAGGAGGCCGCGGGGCTGGGCTCGACCGGGCAGCTCTACCACCATCTGCGCACGCTGACGCACTGCGGGCTGGTGGAGCAGGACGGCCGCGGCAGCTACCGGATCGGGGCGCGCACGGTGGTGCCGGCGTTGGTGCTGCTCACCGCGGCCGCGGACGTGGCGGGCCAGCTCTCCTAGGAGAGCAGGGCCGCGGCGATCTCCCCGACGTGGTCGAGGTCCGAGAGGTCGAGGACCTGCAGGTAGATCCGGGTGACACCGGTCTCCTCCGCCCACTCGCCCACCCGGTCTCGGACCTCCTCGGGGCTGCCCGCGAGGCCGTTGGCCCGCAGCCCGCCCACGTCCCGACCGATCGCCGCGGCACGGCGCTCGACCGCGACGGCGTCGGCACCGAGGCAGACGACCTGGGCGACGGACCGGACGATCTCCTTCGGGTCCCGGCCGATGGCCTCGCAGGCCGCGTCGACCCGGTCGAACTGGGCGCGGACGGCGTCGGGAGCGGAGAAGGCGACGTTGAACTCGTTCGCGAACCGCGCGGCCAGCGCCGGGGTCCGCTTCGGGCCGTGCCCGCCGACGATCACGGGCGGGCCGGGGCGCTGGACGGGCTTGGGCAGCGCGGGCGAGTCGGTGACGGTGTAGTGGTCGCCGGAGAACTCGTACCGCTCGCCCTCGGGGGTGGCCCACATCCCGGTGACGATCTCCAGCTGCTCGGTGAGCCGGTCGAACCGCTCCCCCAGCCGCGGGAACGGGACGGCGTTGGCGGCGTGCTCGGCCTCGTACCAGCCGGCACCCAGCCCCAGCTCGACGCGCCCACCGGACATCCGGTCCACCTGCGCGACGGAGATCGCCAGCGGGCCCGGGTACCGGAAGGTCGCCGAGGTCACGAGCGTGCCGAGGCGGATCCGGGAGGTCTCGCGGGCGAGCCCGGCGAGGGTCAGCCAGGCGTCCGTGGGCCCGGGCAGCCCGTCCACCGGCCCCATCGAGAGGTAGTGGTCGGAGCGGAAGAAGGCGTCGAAACCGGCCGCCTCGGTCGTCTGGGCGATGCGGAGCAGGTCGGCGTAGTCCGCGCCCTGCTGCGGTTCGGTGAAGATCCGGAGGTCCACTACCGTAGGTTCCCATGCCCCGGTGGACCGCCGACGACATCGGCCCCCTCGACGGCCGGACGGTGCTGGTCACGGGCGCGACGTCCGGCCTCGGCCGCGCCGGCGCGGAGATCCTCGTGGCGAAGGGTGCCCGGGTGCTCGGGACCGGGCGGGACCCGTCGCGGGTGCCTGCGGGCGTCGAGCCCGTCCGGCTGGACCTCGCCGACCTGGAGTCCGTGCGCACGGCCGCCGCGGAGGTCCGCGAGCGCACCGGCGACCGGCTCGACGTGCTGATGAACAACGCCGGCGTGATGGGCATCCCCGCCGAGTACACCGTCGACGGGTTCGAGCGACAGATCGCCACCAACCACCTCGGGCACGCGGCCCTGACCTGGCTGCTGATGCCCGCCCTGCGCAACGGGCCCGCGTCCCGGGTCGTCGTCGTGTCGAGCATCGCGCACCGCGGCGGCGGGCTCGACGTCGACGACCTGCACTTCCGGCGCAGGCCCTACCGTCCGGCCGTCGCCTACTCCCAGTCCAAGCTCGCCGACCTGCTGTTCGCCGCCGAGCTGGACCGACGGCTGCGGGGCGAGTCCACGATCGTCGTCGCCGCCCATCCGGGGATGACGGACACGGACCTGCTCGGGGTGTCGCTGCGCGCCCGCGGGCTGGGCTGGGCCGCCGGGCCGGTCAACAAGGTCGTCTGCCAACGGGTGGGCATCGGGGTCCTGCCCCAGCTGTTCGCCGCCGTCGGGCCCGCGCGAGCCGGGGACTACGTCGGGCCGCGGTTCGAGGTGCGCGGGCACCCCGCTCCGGCCCGCCGTTCGGCGGCCGCCCGAGACCTCGCCCTCGCCGCCCGGCTGTGGGAGGTCACGGCCTCGGAGACGGGGATCACCCCCGATCCCGGGGCGTAGGCTGGTCGCCGTGACGATCGCTCCCGAAGGCCGCAAGCTGCTCCGCCTCGAGGTCCGCAACGCCGAGACCCCGATCGAGCGCAAGCCGGAGTGGATCCGCACCAAGGCGCGCACCGGCCCGCAGTACACCGAGCTCAAGGGCCTGGTCCGCGCGGGCGGGCTGCACACGGTGTGCGAGGAGGCGGGCTGCCCCAACATCTACGAGTGCTGGGAGGACCGCGAGGCCACCTTCCTCATCGGGGGCGAGCAGTGCACCCGGCGCTGCGACTTCTGCCAGATCGACACCGGCAAGCCCGCCGACCTGGACCGGGACGAGCCGCGGCGGGTCGCCGAGTCCGTGCAGCAGATGGGGCTGCGGTACTCCACCGTCACGGGCGTGGCGCGAGACGACCTGCCCGACGGCGGGGCCTGGCTCTACGCCGAGACGGTCCGGCAGATCCACGCGATGAACCCCGGCACGGGCGTCGAGCTGCTGATCCCGGACTTCAACTCGATCGACGTGCAGCTCGACGAGGTGTTCGGGTCCCGACCCGAGGTGCTCGCCCACAACCTGGAGACGGTCCCGCGGATCTTCAAGCGGATCCGCCCGGCCTTCCGCTACGAGCGGTCGCTGGAGGTGCTGTCCAAGGCGCGCGCGGCGGGGCTGGTGACCAAGTCCAACCTGATCCTGGGCATGGGCGAGACGCCGGACGAGGTCACCGAGGCGCTGTCGGACCTGCACGACGCGGGCTGCGAGATCATCACGATCACCCAGTACCTGCGGCCGTCGAAGCGCCACCACCCCGTCGAGCGGTGGGTCAAGCCGCAGGAGTTCGTCACGCACTCGGAGACCGCCGAGCGGATCGGGTTCGCCGGCGTCATGGCCGGGCCGCTGGTGCGCTCGTCGTACCGGGCCGGGCGGCTCTACGCCCAGACCGTCGCGCACCGCGGCGAGGAGCTCCCCGAGGGCCTGGCGCACCTCGCCGCCGAGGCCCCGGCCGCGCAGGAGGCGCGCACGCTACTGGCCCGCAGCTGACGGCGCTTTCCGAACGCTCCCGGGCGTTCGTGCATCCGGTGGCGCGGGACCGGGTGCGTGGCACGTATCCTGGCCCACATGGCCGGCAAGCCCGACAAGGAGACCCAGAAGCGCCTCAAGGCGGAGAAGCGAGCGGAGAGCAAGCAGCGCCGTTCGCAGATCTGGCAGGCGTTCCAGATGCAGCGCAAGCAGGACAAGCTCCTGCTGCCGCTGATGATCGGGTCCGTCGTGGGCGCCGCGGTGGTGGCGTTCCTGATCGGCCTGATCTTCGACATGGAGTGGATCTTCCTCCCGTT
>NZ_JACBXB010000636.1 GCF_013870575.1 Pseudonocardia pini | reverse complement strand
GGGCTCGTCGACCGGATCGGTACGCCCGAGGAGGCGCACGCCTTCGCCGCCGAGCTGGCGGGCCTCGCCCCGCTCACGCTGGCCTACAACAAGCAGGTGCTCGACCGCGTCGACCTGGCGGAGACGGACCCGGTGCTCACCGGCGCCTATGAGGCCTGCTGGGCCAGCGCGGACAAGGAGGAGGGCCGGACCGCCCGCGCCGAGAAGCGGGTCCCGGCCTACCAGGGCCGCTGACGCTGCTCCATTCGGGTCACGGTGGGTGACCGTGCGGGGTCGGTGCCCCGGAGGGTGACGACTGGGTCTCACTCGTTGGGCTCGACCTGGACCGATCCGCACCGGCGGAGGCCACCTCGACGTCACCCGGGACGTCTCCTGGTCGTTGCCCCCGGATGGACCTGGACGCGGCGCGGGCCGTGGTCGAACGGTTCGGGGTGGGCGGGCTCGGCACCGCCGAGGAACGCGCGCTCACCGACGACGAGGCCGTGGAGCTGTTGGCCTGCTTCGGGATCGCGGTCACGGAGTTCCGCCTGGTGCGTGGGGTGGACGCCGTGGAGAAGGCCGCGGACGAGCTGGGCTACCCGATCGCGCTGAAGGCCGTGGGGGACCGCTGGCGGCACCGCACGGACCTGGTCGGGGTGCGGCTGGACCTCGGGTCGGCCGCGGCGGTCCGGCGCGCGTTCGCCGACCTGGAGGCGGTGACCGGCAAGGACGAGTTCTACGTGCAGCGGATGTCCCCGAAGGGTGTCTCGTGCGTGCTGGAGGTGGCGGAGGACCCGTCGTTCGGCTCGCTGCTGTCGTTCGGGATCTCCGGGATGGCCACCCAGCTGCTCGACGACCGGGCGTTCCGGGTCGTCCCGCTGACCCGGGAGGACGCCGCGGCCCTGGTCCGGGCCCCGCGGGCGGCGCCGCTGCTCACCGGCTACCGAGGCTCGGAGCCCGCGCGGCTCGACGCCCTGGATGACCTCTGCCTGCGGGTCGGGGCCATGGCCGAGGAGCTGCCGGAGGTGCGCTCGCTCGCGCTGGACCCGGTGCTGGCGAGTGCCGAGGGGGCGTTCGTCACCGGCGCCAGGGTCGTCCTGGGCCCACCGCCGACCAGGGACGACCAGGGCCCCCGCCGCCTCCGCTGACGCAGTCCGGAACGACGCGGTCCGGAACGACGCAGTCCGGAACGACGCAGTCCGGAACGACGCAGTAGGGAGCCACAACTGCCGTTCCGAGCCCCGAGAACGGCAGTTGTGGCTCCACGATGCGGTCGGGTCAGGTGCGGAAGGTGACCTGCAGGGTCGGGGTGCTGGTCTCGGCGAAGAAGTCGTTGCCCTTGTCGTCCACCACCACGAAGGCGGGGAAGTCCTCCACCTCGATCCGCCAGACCGCCTCCATGCCGAGCTCCGGGTACTCCAGGACGTCGACCTTGCGGATGCAGTCCTGCGCGAGCCGGGCCGCGGGCCCGCCGATCGAGCCGAGGTAGAACCCGCCGTTCGCGTCGCACGAGTCCGTGACCTGCTTCGACCGGTTCCCCTTGGCCAGCATGACGAGCGACCCGCCCGCCTCCTGGAACTGCCGCACGTAGGAGTCCATCCGGCCCGCGGTGGTGGGGCCGAAGGACCCGGAGGCGTAGCCCTCGGGCGTCTTGGCCGGTCCGGCGTAGTACACCGGGTGGTCCTTCAGGTACTGGGGCATCGGCTCGCCCGCCTCGAGCCGCTCGGCGATCTTCGCGTGGGCGATGTCGCGCGCCACCACGAGCGGACCGGTCAGCGACACCCGGGTCTTGACCGGCAGCGAGGACAGCAGCGCGCGGATCTCGGACATCGGTCGGGTGAGGTCCACCTGGACGACGCTGGGCTCCAGCTGCTCCTCGGTCACCTCCGGCAGGTACTTCGCCGGGTCCCGCTCGAGCTGCTCGAGGAACACACCCTCGGCGGTGATCTTCGCCTTGGCCTGGCGGTCCGCGGAGCAGGACACCGCGATGCCGACCGGCAGCGAGGCGCCGTGTCGCGGCAGCCGGATCACCCGGACGTCGTGGCAGAAGTACTTGCCGCCGAACTGTGCGCCGATGCCGAAGTTGCGCGTGAGCTCGAGGACCTGCTGCTCCAGCTCCGGGTCCCGGATCGCGTGGCCCAGCTCCGATCCCGAGGTGGGCAGCGTGTCCAGGTACCGCGCGGAGGCCAGCTTGGCGACCTTGAGCGTGTACTCCGCCGACATCCCGCCCACGACGACGGCGAGGTGGTACGGCGGGCAGGCGGCGGTGCCGAGCGAGCGGAGCTTCTCGTCGAGGAACGCGGCGAGCCGCTTGGGGTTCAGCAGCGCCTTCGTCTCCTGGTAGAGGAAGGTCTTGTTGGCCGAGCCGCCGCCCTTGGCCATGACCAGGAACTCGTACTTGGGGTTCTGGCCGGGCACCGAGTACAGCTCGACCTGCGCAGGCAGGTTGGTGCCGGTGTTCTTCTCGTCCCAGAAGGAGATCGGCGCCATCTGCGAGTACCGCAGGTTGAGCTGGTCGTAGGCCTCGAAGACGCCGCGGGAGACGGACTCCTCGTCGTTCCCGCCGGTCAGCACGGTCTCGGTCTTCTTGCCGACGACGATCGCGGTGCCGGTGTCCTGGCACATGGGCAGCACCCCGCCCGCGGAGACGCAGGCGTTGCGCAGCAGGTCGGTGGCCACGAACCGGTCGTTCCCGGAGGCCTCGGGATCGTCGATGATCGCGCGGAGCTGGGCCAGGTGCGAGGGCCGCAGGTGGTGCTGGATGTCCTTGACGGCCTCGCGGACGAGGCCGGTGATCGTGGTGGGGTCGATCTCGAGGAACGTCCGGCCTGCCGCTTCCACGATCTTCCCGGCGGGAAGGTCGAGCTCGCGGTACTCGGTCGCGTCGCCGGAGAGCGGCAGCACGTCGGTGTGGTGGAACTCGGGCATGTGAGGACGCTACCCCCGGGGCCTCCCGCGGCGGACGTGATCCTGCGCCGGCCGATCGGTCGACGATGGTCCGACCGCAGCCCCGCCAAGCGGAGGGTCCCCCGTTTGATCCTGCGCTCGACGCCGCCGGGGTCGTAGGGTGAGGCACATGCCTGGATCCATCCTGGGGACCGCGGTGCGGCGGGTCGAGGACCCTGACCTGATCACCGGCGCCACCACCTACGTCGGGAACATCGTGGCAGGCCGGGCGGACGTGCTGCACGCCGTCTTCGTCCGCTCGCCCCTGGCCCACGCGCTCGTCACCGGCATCGAGACCGCGGAGGCCGCGGCGGCCGAGGACGTCGTCGCGGTGTACACCGCGGCCGACCTCGACCTGCCCGCCCACCACGGTCTGATGGTGCTGAACGAGGCCACGCCGCGGCCGC
>NZ_JACBXB010000635.1 GCF_013870575.1 Pseudonocardia pini | reverse complement strand
CCGCTGCTCGCGCCGGTGACCACAGCCGTCCTGCGTTCGAGAGATGTCATGGCTCGACCGTGCGCCCGGGACGCGGTGCGAGGGGAGGCCGTGCGGAGAGGGGTAGAGGCAGAGCCACCCCTGCGGCCCGGAGAGGTCGTAGCGTGAGTGGGGTGAACCTGCTCGGCGAGTTCCTCCGCGCCCGTCGCGAGCTCACCCGGCCCGAGGACCACGGGCTGCCGGTCGGCCGCAGGCGGGTGCCCGGGCTGCGCCGCGAGGAGGTCGCGACGCTGGCGGGCATCTCCGCCGAGTACTACGTGCGGCTCGAGCGCGGGCGGGACCGGCACCCGTCGGCCCAGGTGGTCGAGGCGCTCTCCCGGGTGCTCGACCTGGACGCGGAGTCCACGGCCTACCTCGCCTCGCTCGCGACCCCGGCGCCGCGGGTCCCGCGGAGCCGACCACGGGAGGTCACCCCGGAGGTCCGCCGGATCCTGGACTCGCTGGCCGGGGTGCCCGCGTTCGTGCTCGGCCCCGGATGGACGTCCTCGCCCACAACGTCCTGGCCGCCGCGATCTGCCCGATGCCCGCGAACATCGTGCGGCACGTCTTCCTGGATCCGGCCGCGCGGGAGATCTACCCGGACTGGTGGGCAGTGGCGGCCGAGTCGGCGGCGGCGTTGCGGGCGTCGGCCCTCGGGATGGAGGACGATCCCGGGCTGACCGCGCTGGGCGGGGAGCTGTCGCTCAAGAGCCCGGAGTTCCGCGGGCTGTGGGCTCGGCACGAGGTTCGCGCCAAGTCGAGCGGCACCAAGCGCATGCGCACGGGCGAGGGTCTGCTCGAGGTGACGTGGGAGACCCTGTCCGTGGCGAGCGCGCCCGGACAGCAGGTCGTCGCCTACCTCGTGCGGCCCGGCTCTGCGGACGTGCTGGACCGTCTGCGTGCGGGGGCGGGCGCCCCGTAGACTCGCGTGGGTGTTCGACACCCTGAGCGACCGCCTGTCCGGAGCGCTGCGCGACCTGCGTGGCAAGGGCCGGCTGTCCGACGCCGACATCGACACCACGGCGCGCGAGATCCGGCTCGCGCTGCTCGAGGCCGACGTCGCGCTGCCGGTGGTGCGGTCGTTCATCACGCGCATCAAGGAACGGGCGAAGGGCGTCGAGGTCAGCCAGGCGCTGAACCCGGCCCAGCAGGTCGTCAAGATCGTCAACGAGGAGCTCGTCGGCATCCTCGGCGGCGAGACGCGCAGGCTCGCGCTGGCCAAGGAGCCGCCGAGCGTGATCATGCTCGCCGGCCTGCAGGGTTCCGGCAAGACCACGCTCGCGGGCAAGCTCGCCAAGTTCCTCGGCGGGCAGGGGCACACGCCGCTGCTGGTGGCCTGTGACCTGCAGCGACCCAATGCCGTCAACCAGCTCCAGATCGTCGGCGAGCGGGCGGGCGTGCCCACCTTCGCGCCCGAGCCGGGCAACGGCGTCGGCGACCCGGTCGACGTGGCGCGGCGCGGCATCGCGTTCGCCCGCGAGAAGCAGTACGACATCGTCATCGTCGACACCGCGGGCCGGCTCGGCGTCGACGCCGAGCTGATGCAGCAGGCGTCGGACATCAAGGCCGCGGTGCAGCCGGACGAGACGCTGTTCGTGGTCGACGCCATGATCGGTCAGGACGCGGTGGCCACGGCCGAGGCGTTCCGGGACGGCGTGGGGTTCAGCGGCGTGGTCCTCACGAAGCTCGACGGAGACGCCCGCGGTGGTGCCGCGCTGAGCGTCCGCGAGGTCACCGGCCAGCCGATCCTGTTCGCGTCGAACGGCGAGAAGCTCGAGGACTTCGACGTCTTCCACCCGGACCGGATGGCCTCCCGGATCCTGGGCATGGGCGACCTGCTCACCCTGATCGAGCAGGCCGAGCAGGTCTTCGACCAGGAACAGTCGGCCAAGGCGGCACAGAAGATCTCGTCCGGCGAGCTGTCGCTGGAGGACTTCCTCGAGCAGATGCTCGCGATCCGCAAGATGGGGCCGATCGGCAACATCCTGGGCATGCTCCCCGGCGCGAACTCCGCGCAGATGAAGGAGGCACTCGCCCAGGTCGACGACAAGCAGCTGGACAAGCTGCAGGCGATCATCCGCGGCATGACCCCCACCGAGCGCGCCGACCCGAAGATCATCAACGGGTCGCGCAGGCTGCGCATCGCCAACGGCTCGGGGGTCACCGTCTCGGACGTGAACGACCTGGTCAACCGGTTCTTCGAGGCCCGCAAGCAGATGAAGCAGATGGCGGGCCAGTTCGGCTTCGGCGGCGCCGCAGCCCGCTCCGCCACCCGCAAGCAGGCGAAGAACAAGCGCAAGGCCAAGCAGGCCAAGAAGGGCGGGCGGCCGAACCGCGCCCCCGCGAACCCCTTCGGCGCCGACCTCTCGCAGATGCCGCCGAGCCTGCAGCAGATGCCCCCGGGGCTCGACGGGCTGCCCGCGGACTTCGACATCTCGAAGCTGAACTTCGGGAACAAGAAGGACAAGTAAGTGCCCCTGCACCTGCGCGGCACCGTCCTCCCGGACGGTCGCCGGGACCTGTACGTCGACGACGACGGCCGGGTCGGCGCCTCGCCGGTGCCCGGGGCCGAGGTCGTGGACGCCCCGTTCGTCCTGCCCGGCCTGGTCGACGCGCACTGCCACGTCGGCATCGCGAGCGGCGGGCAGCCCGCCTCCCTGGCCGAGTGCGAGGAACAGGCGGTCACCGAGCGCGGGGCCGGGGCCCTGCTGCTGCGGGACTGCGGCTCGCCCACGGACACCACGCCCCTGCGCGGCCGTCCCGACCTGCCGGAGATCATCCGCGCGGCGCGGCACCTGGCCCGACCCAAGCGGTACATCCCCGGCCTGGCCGTCGACCTGGACGATCCCACGCTGCTGCCCGAGGCCGTCGCGGAGCAGGCCGCCGCGGGGGACGGCTGGGTCAAGCTGGTGGGGGACTGGATCGACCGCGGGCTCGGCGACCTCGGGCCGCTCTGGCCGGACGACGTGCTGGAGGCCGCGATCGACGCCGCGCACGCCGCGGGCGCCCGGGTCACCGCGCACGTCTTCGGCACCGACGCGCTGCCCGGCCTGATCAGGGCGGGCATCGACTGCATCGAGCACGGCACCGGCCTGACGGACGAGCTGATCGCCGAGATGGCCGCGCGGGGGACCGCGCTCGTCCCCACCCTGATCAACGTGGACACCTTCCCCGGCATCGCCTCGGGGGCGGGCCGGTATCCCGTCTACGCCCAGCACATGCTGGAGCTGCACCGGACCGCCCGGGACACGGTGGGCAAGGCGCTCGACGCCGGCGTCCCCGTCTTCGCGGGCACGGACGCGGGTGGCGGCATC
>NZ_JACBXB010000634.1 GCF_013870575.1 Pseudonocardia pini | reverse complement strand
CGCGGCGGCCGAGGGCAGGCTCACGCTCGACGAGGCCGACGAGCGGCAGCGCGCGATCTACGCGGGTTCGTGGTCGGACTGGTGCTCGGACCGGTCCCGGCCCGTGGCGGTGGGCGCCGAGCCAGGGGAGCCGGTGCAGCCGTGAGCCGCCCGTGCGGCGAGGCAGCCGGCCCCACCGGCGGGACCGCGGTCCGTGGCCCCGTGGCCCCGATTCGCCTACGGTCCGCAGCATGAGCCCGCGCACCTCGGTGGTCTGGACGCCGGAGTTCCTCCGCTACCAACTCTCGGACGACCATCCGTTGAACCCGGTGCGGCTGGACCTCACGATGCGGCTGGCCGCCGAGCTGGGCGTGCTCGACGGCGTCGAGCTGCTCGAGCCCGAGCCCGCCACCGAGGAGGACCTCCTCCGGGTGCACGAGCCCGGCCTGCTCACCGCGGTGCGCTCGGCGCCGGAGATGCCGTTCGACGTCGGACACGGACTGGGCACGGACGACAACCCGATCTTCTTCGGCATGCACGAGGCGGCGTCGCTGATCTGCGGCGGGTCGATCCGGGCGGCGCGGGAGATCGCCGAGGGCCGGGCGGACCGGGCGGTCAACCTGGCGGGCGGGCTGCACCACGCCATGCCCGGTCGGGCGGCCGGGTTCTGCGTCTACAACGACTGCGCGGTGGCGATCGCCTGGCTGTTGGAGCAGGGCTACGAACGGATCGCCTACGTGGACGTGGACGTGCACCACGGAGACGGCGTGCAGGTCGCGTTCTACGACGACCCCCGGGTCATGACGGTCTCCCTGCACCAGCACCCGCTCACCCTCTGGCCCGGCACCGGGTGGCCCGCCGAGCTCGGCAAGGGCAAGGGCGAGGGGTACTCGGTGAACGTCCCGCTGCCGCCGGGCACCCGGGACGCGGGCTGGCTGCGGGCCTTCCACGGCGTCGTGCCCTCGCTGCTGGAGGAGTTCCAGCCGCAGATCCTGGTCAGCGAGTGCGGGGCGGACACCCACTCCGAGGACCCGCTGGCGAACCTCGAGCTCACCGTGGACGGCCACCGCGCGACCTACCAGGCAATGCGCGAGCTGGCCGAACGGGTCTCGGGCGGGAAGTGGCTCGTGCTCGGGGGCGGCGGGTACTCGCTGTTCCGCGTGGTCCCGCGCTCCTGGACGCACCTGCTGGCCACCACGCTGGACCGAGACCTCGATCCCGCCACGTCGATCCCGGCGGGCTGGACCGCCCACACGACCGGCCTGACCCGGCAGCCGCTGCCCGTGGCGATGACGGACGGCGGCGACCCCTCGTTCTCGGCCTGGGGGGACGGCGTGGCCGACCGGGTGGACGCCGGCCTGGTCGACGCCCGCAGGGCGCTGTTCCCCCTCCACGGCCTCGACCCCGACGACCCCCGGGACTGAGCACATGCCCGACACCCCAGACCCCAGCGCACCGACCGGCCCCGGAACGGGCACGGCCACCGCGGAGCCCGTACCGACGGCCCCGGCGGATCCCGCCTACCCCCGGCACTGGGAGGCGGACATCGTCGCCTCCGACGGCCGGATCGTGCACCTGCGCCCGATCGTCCCGTCCGACGCGGACGCGCTGCTGGCCTTCCACCAGCAGCTCTCCGACCGGACCCGCTACCTGCGCTACTTCGGCCCCTACCCGCGCATCCCCCCGCGCGACCTGGCGCGCTTCGTCACCGTGGACCACGCCAAGCGCGTGGCCATCGTGGCGATGCTCGGGGACGAGATCATCGCGGTCGGCCGCTACGAGGGCCTGTCCGACCCGAAGGACCCCGAGGCCCCGGTGACCAACGCCGAGGTCGCCTTCGTGGTGCGGGACGACCACCAGGGCCGCGGCCTCGGGTCGATCCTGCTGGAGCACCTGGCCGCGGCGGCCCGGGAGAAGGGGCTGTCGCGGTTCGAGGCGGAGGTGCTCGTCGAGAACCACACGATGGTCCGGGTCTTCCGCGAGGCGGGCTACCAGGTCCGGCGGGCCTTCGCCGAGGGCGTGCTGCACCTGGAGTTCGACATCGACCCCACGGAGCGGTCGATCGCCGTGCGGGACTCCCGGGAGCAGGCCGCCGAGGCGCGCAGCGTCACGAACGTGCTGCACCCCACGTCGGTCGCGGTGATCGGGGCGTCCACGGACCCGTCGAAGATCGGGCACGCCGTGCTCGCGAACCTGTTGCGCGGCAACTTCACCGGCCCGGTCTACCCGGTGAACGCGGAGGCCCGTTCGGTGCGCGGGGTGCGGGCGTACGCCTCGGTCACCGACATCCCGGACCCGGTGGACCTCGCCGTCGTCGCGATCCCGGCGGCCGGGATCGACGAGGTCATGGACTCCTGCCTGGAGAAGGGCGTCAAGGCGCTGGTGGTGGTCAGCTCCGGCTTCGCCGACAAGGGCGCGGACGGGATGAGCGCCGAGCGCAAGCTCGTCACGGAGGCCCGGGCGCACGGCATGCGGGTCATCGGCCCGAACGCGCTGGGTGTGGCGAACCTGGACGACGGGGTGCGGCTGAACGCCACGCTGGCGCCGGACATGCCCGCGCGCGGGCGGGTGGGCTTCTTCTGCCAGTCCGGTGCGCTGGGCACGGCGATCCTCGCCACGGCCCAGTCCCGCGGCCTGGGGCTGTCGACCTTCGTCAGCGCCGGGAACCGCGCGGACCTGTCCGCCAACGACCTGCTGCAGTACTGGCAGACGGACCCGTCCACGGACGTCGTGCTGCTGTACCTGGAGACCTTCGGCAACCCGCGCAAGTTCGGCAGGCTGGCCCGGCGGCTGGCCCGCAGCAAGCCGGTGGTGGCGGTGAAGTCCGGCCGCAACACCGCGCCCGCGCGGCTGCGGGAGTCCGCCGTCCCGATCGACGACGCGAGCGTCCGGGCCCTGTTCGAGCAGTCCGGCGTGATCCGGGTGGAGACCATCGCGCAGCTGTTCGACACGGCGCTGCTGCTGGCCTACCAGCCGATCCCGAAGGGCAGGCGGGTCGCGGTCGTCGGCAACTCGACCGCGTTGAACGTGCTGGTCACGGACGCGTTGATCGACGAGGGCATGGTCGCCGCCGCGGACCCGATCGACGTGGGCGCCTCGGCCACCCCGGAGGAGTTCGCGACGGCCGTCGAGCAGGCGCTGGCGGCCGAGGGCACCGGGGAGGCCGACGCGCTCGTCGTGATGTTCGTGCCGCCCATCGCCACCCCGGGCGCGGAGTACGCGCGGGTGGTGCGGGAGCGCACCGCAGGCTCGGACAAGCCGGTCGTGGCGGTCTTCCTGGCGGTCGAGGGCGTCCCCGCCGAGCATGTCCAGCAGCAGGCGGAGATCGTCCGAGCTCTCGGAGTTGTCGGCGACGACC
>NZ_JACBXB010000633.1 GCF_013870575.1 Pseudonocardia pini | reverse complement strand
CGGACCATGGAGACGACCCAGGGACCGGTGACCGCGGCCGTCACGGTGATCCCGGCGAACGGCTGGGTGCGGCTGGCCGCCAACGTCAAGGGCGTGCCCGCGGGCGAGCACTGCAGGCTCCTGGTGGTGGCGAAGGACGGGACCGAGGAGGTCGCGGGCGGCTGGGTCGTGCCGCCGCAGGGCGAGGCGGGCGGCGTCCACCTCGACGGCAGCGCGGGCATCGCCCCGGACCAGGTCCAGTCCGTCGTCGTCGAGAACACGGCGGGCGAGCGCTACGCGACGGTCACCGTCTGACCCGCCGAGATGAACCTCGGTGCTGTTCGGACCCCTCCGAGACAGCACTGAGGTTCATCTCGGCGGGTGGGTGGGGACACACCGCGCTCATGTTCTACCTCGTGTAGAACTGAGACCGAGCCTCTACAAGTTGTAGAAGTTCGGGAGGAGCCTCCGCCATGGCACTGGACCTGGCCCGTTGGCAGTTCGGCATCACGACGATCTACCACTTCCTGTTCGTCCCGCTGACGATCGGGCTCTCCGTGGTCGTCGCCTCCCTCCAGACCGCCTGGCACCGCACCGGCCGGACCGAGTACCTCCGCGCGACGAAGTTCTTCGGCAAGCTCTTCCTGATCAACTTCGCCATGGGCGTGGTCACCGGGATCGTGCAGGAGTTCCAGTTCGGGATGAACTGGAGCGACTACTCGACCTTCGTCGGGGACGTCTTCGGGGCGCCGTTGGCCATGGAGGCCCTGCTCGCCTTCTTCCTCGAGTCGACCTTCATCGGCCTCTGGATCTTCGGCTGGGACAAGCTCCCCCGCCGCGTGCACCTGGCCTGCATCTGGGCCGCCGCGATCGGCACGAACCTCTCGGCCTACTTCATCCTCGCGGCGAACGCCTGGATGCGGCACCCGGTCGGTTTCGAGATCGACCCGGTCACCGGGCAGGCGCGGCTGACCAGCATCTGGGCGGTGCTGAGCAACGACCAGGCCTGGTCGACCTACCTGCACGTCGTGAGCGCGGCGTTCATCGCGGCGGGTCTGTTCGTGGCCGCGGTCAGCGCGTACAAGCTGCTGAAGAACGCCGAGCCCCGCGAGCACGAGCTGTTCCGCAAGAGCATGCGCGCGGGCTTCGTGGTGACCGCGATCGCCGGCGTGGTCGTCACGATCTCCGGCGACCACCAGGCCAAGCTCATGGCGCAGTACGAGCCGATGAAGCTCGCGAGCGCCGAGGCGCTGTGGGACGACGAGCACGCGGCCGGGTTCTCGATCTTCGCCGTGGGCGACATCCAGGACGGCCGCAACCACGTCAACGTGCAGGTCCCCGGGGTGCTCGCCTTCCTCGCCACCGGCGACTTCTCCGGCGACGTGCAGGGCATCAACGACATCCAGGCCCGCTACGAGCAGGTGTTCGGCCCCGGCACCTACATCCCGAACGTCGGGCTCCTGTACTGGGCCTTCCGGATGATGATGGGGCTGGGGCTGGCGGGTGTGGCGATCTCGGTCGTCGGGCTCTGGCTGACCCGCGGCGGGCGGCTGTTCCGCTGGGACTGGCAGTACCGGCTGGTCGTCGCCGCCCTGCCCGCGGCCCTGCTGGCGAACATCTTCGGCTGGATCCTCACCGAGATGGGCCGCCAACCCTGGACGGTCGTGGGTGAGCTGCTCACCGCGAACAGTGTGTCGCCCGGGGTGAGCCTGACCGAGGTCGCGATCTCGCTGAGCGCGTTCACGCTGCTCTACGCGGTCCTGGCGGTCGTCGAGGCGGGTCTGCTGTTCCGGTACGTGAAGGCGGGCACGGCGTCGGTCATGCCGTATCCCACCGAGGCCGAGCCCGAGCCCGAGAAGACCGACGACCGCGTCCCCGCGTTCGTCTACTAGGAGCCCACCATGGATCTCCCCGTCGTCTGGTTCGTCGCCATCGCCGTCCTCTGGACCGGCTACCTCGTGCTGGAGGGCTTCGACTTCGGCGTCGGCGCCCTGCTCCCGGTGCTGTCCCGCGACGACACCGACCGCCGCGTGATGATCAACTCCATCGGGCCCGTCTGGGACGGCAACGAGGTCTGGCTGATCACCGCCGTCGGCGCCACGTTCGCCGCGTTCCCGGCCTGGTACGCGTCGATGCTGAGCGGTTTCTACCTGCCGATGCTGCTGATCCTGCTCGCGTTGATCGGGCGCGGCGTGGCGTTCGAGTACCGCGGCAAGGTCGACTCGGACGCGTGGCGGCGGCGCTGGGACGCCGTCATCGTGGCGGGCAGTGCGATCCCCGCCTTCCTGTGGGGCCTGCTGTTCGCGAACCTCGTCCGCGGGCTGGAGATGGGCGCCGACCACGTCGTCACCACGACCGTGTTCGGGCTCTTCAACGGGTACGCGGTGCTCGGCGGCCTGCTGACCCTGGGTCTGTTCCTGCTGCACGGCGCGGTGTTCCTGAGCCTCAAGACCGACGGCCCGGTCCGCCTGCGGGCACGGTCCTTCGCGGCGTGGGCGTCGCCGGTGGTGCTGCCGCTGCTGGTCGCCTTCGCCGGCTGGACGCAGGCGCGCAGCGGTGCGGGCTGGACCCTCGCCCCGGCTCTGGTGTCGGTCGTCGCGCTCGCCCTGGGGGCGGGCCTGGTGCGACGGGGTCGTGAGGGCTGGGCGTTCACCGCCACCGCCCTGGCGGTCGGCGGCCTGGCGGTCCTGGTCTTCGGTTCATTGTTCCCCGAGGTCCTGCCGTCGAGCACCGATCCCGCCTTCTCGCTCACCGTCGCGAACGCGGCCTCGGCGCCGTACACGCTGACCGTCATCTCCTGGGTCGCCGTGGTGTTCCTGCCGCTCGTGCTGGCCTACCAGGCCTGGAGCTACTGGGACGTTCGCGACGACCCGGCTACCGGTCCCGCCGAACCCGTTCGCGCTGGCCGCGGTGCAGATGCTCGCCGGTGGCGTGATCATGCTCGTGGTCGGGACGGCGGTGGGCAGTCGGGTCGACCTCGGGGCGCTGCCCGCCTCGACGTGGTGGTTCTGGGTGGCCGCGGCGCTGGCGACCCTCGGTGGGTTCAGCGGCTACGCGCTCGCGCTGCGCCGGTTGCCCGTCTCGACCGTCGCGACCTACGCCTACGTCAACCCGGTGATCGCGGTGCTGCTCGGCGTCCTGCTGGTCGACGAGCGGTTCTCGCTGCTGCAGGTGCTGGGCGGGGGGATCGTGCTGGTCGCCGTCGTGCTGGTGGTCAGGGCGGAACGCCGCCCGCACGACGACGGCACGGTCGACGAGCCGGTCCCGGACCCGCCGCCGCGCGCAGGCCCGTGATCGCGGGAAACTGTCGGGGGTGGCCGGCACCATGCCTCGTGTGCGGACCATCTCGGCAGACGTAG
>NZ_JACBXB010000632.1 GCF_013870575.1 Pseudonocardia pini | reverse complement strand
CTCGGACCTGATCCTGTACCTGTTCGGCACGCCCGGGCAGCGAGCTCCCGGGTCGGCGGCAGCCGGTCGCCCGGGCGCAGCCGCCCGTCCGACACCGCGGCCCTGATCTGCTGGTAGAGCGCGGTGGTGCGGTCACCACGGGCGCCGACGTCGAGCTGCCAGTCCACGGGGTCGAGGGTAGCGATCGGCTCATTCCGAAGAACAGTTCTTGGACCTTCGACCGGGCCACTGGTCCTCGTAGCGTCGGCCGCATGACCTTTCGCGGACCTGCCCGGGTGCTGGCCTCGGCGCACCTGGTCAACTCGATCGGCGACGGCGCCTTCTACGTCTCGTCGGTGCTCTTCTTCAGCCGGGTCGTGGGCCTGTCGGTCCTGGAGATCGGGATCGGGCTGACCGTCGGCTGGGCCGTCGGCACCCACCCGCGGGTGCCGGTCCGTCCGAAGAGGATGGTCACCGCAGGTCGTCAGAACTGAGGATGCGCGGCGCGCGGGTCCCCTGAACGACGCACCTCCGTCACGTTCCGTTCGGTTCGGCAACGCGATCGTCATCGCCCGGCAACCCTTCGGGGGATTCCGCTCCGCACGCTGACGCGTGCACACGATCGGAAGCAGAGGACCCTCCATGAGTGGAAATGCCGCGCGCCTGCAGGCGATCTCGGCCGTCGAGGCCTACGAGCCCCCCGCCGTCAGCTTCGTGCCGGGTGAAGCGCCCGGAGAGATCTTCGGCGAGAACGTGTTCAGCAAGTCCGTGATGCAGAAGCGGCTCCCGAAGTCGGTCTTCAAGTCCGTCATGGCGACGATCGAGAAGGGCGCCAAGCTCGACCCGGTGGTGGCCGACGCCGTCGCCTCCGCGATGAAGGACTGGGCGCTGGAGAAGGGCGCGACGCACTACGCGCACGTCTTCTACCCGCTCACCCACCTGACCGCCGAGAAGCACGACAGCTTCCTCGAGCCGGTGGCCGACGGGTCCGCCCTGGCCGAGTTCGCGGGCAAGACGCTGATCCAGGGCGAGCCCGACGCGTCGAGCTTCCCCAACGGCGGCCTGCGCAACACGTTCGAGGCCCGCGGGTACACCGGCTGGGACATCACCAGCCCGGCGTACGTGCTGGAGAACCCGAACGGCAACACGCTGTGCATCCCCACGGTCTTCGTCTCGATGACCGGTGAGGCGCTGGACCACAAGACCCCGGTCCTGCGCTCGCAGCAGGCGATGGGCCGCCAGGCCGAGCGCATCCTGACGCTGTTCGGGACCGAGACCGCCGAGCACGTCGTCTCGTTCTGCGGGCCGGAGCAGGAGTACTTCCTGATCGACCGGCACTTCTTCGTGGCCCGTCCGGACCTGCTCAACTCCGGCCGCACGCTGTTCGGCGCGAAGCCGGCCAAGGGTCAGGAGTTCGACGACCACTACTTCGGTGCCATCCCGGAGCGCGTCCTGGGCTTCATGATGGACACCGAGCGCGAGCTGTTCCGCCTCGGCATCCCGGCCAAGACCCGGCACAACGAGGTCGCGCCCGGCCAGTTCGAGATCGCGCCGATGTTCGAGCGCGGCAACGTCGCGAGCGACCACCAGCAGCTGCTGATGACCACGTTCAAGACGATCGCCAAGAAGCACGGCCTCGAGATCCTCTTCCACGAGAAGCCGTTCGAGGGCGTCAACGGCTCCGGCAAGCACGTCAACTGGTCGCTGGGCAACTCCGAGCTGGGCTCGCTGCTGGTCCCGGGCGACACCCCGCACGAGAACGCGCAGTTCCTGGTGTTCTGCGCCGCGGTCATCCGCGCGGTGCACAAGTACTCGGGCCTGCTGCGGGTCTCGGTCGCCTCGGCGACCAACGACCACCGCCTCGGCGCCAACGAGGCCCCGCCCGCGATCATCTCGATCTTCCTCGGCGACCAGCTCGCCGACGTGTTCGAGCAGATCGCCGAGGGCGAGCTGTCCGGCTCCAAGGGCAAGGGCGCCATGCAGATCGGCGTCGACACCCTGCCGGTGCTGCCCACGGACCCGGGTGACCGCAACCGGACCAGCCCGTTCGCCTTCACCGGCAACCGGTTCGAGTTCCGTGCCCCCGGCTCGATGCAGACCGTCGCCTCCCCGATCACCACGATCAACACGATCATGGCCGAGGCCCTCGACTACTGCGCCACCGAGCTGGAGACCGCCGTCGCGGCGGGCACCGACTTCGACGCGGCCGTCCAGGCGCTTCTCAAGACCATCATCACCGAGCACGGCGCGGTCGTCTTCAACGGGGACGGCTACTCGGAGAAGTGGCAGATCGAGGCCGCCGAGCGGGGCCTGCCGAACCTGCGCACCACGCTGGACGCGGTCCCCGAGCTGATCTCCGAGTCGGCGATGGAGCTGTTCTCCACCTACGGCGTGTTCAACGAGCGCGAGATGCACTCGCGCTACGAGATCGCCCTGGAGCAGTACGCGCTCACGGTCGGCGTCGAGGCCAAGCTCACGGCGGAGATGGGCAGCACCCAGATCCTCCCGGCCGCGGTCCGCCACCAGACCGAGCTGGCGCAGAACGTCGCGACCCTCAAGGCCGCGGGCGTCGAGGCGGACACCTCCGCGCTGGTCGAGGTCACCGAGCTGGTCACGGCCCTGCGGGGCGCGTTGGCCACGCTCAAGACCGAGCTCGCCGACCACAGTGCCGAGAGCACCGTCGCCGAGGCCGAGCACGCCGGGGAGAAGCTGCTCCCGGCGATGGCCGCGGTCCGCGAGGCCGCGGACGCGCTCGAGTCGGTCGTGGCGGACGACCTCTGGCCGCTGCCGACCTACCAGGAGATGCTCTTCATCCTCTGAGCGATCCTGTCCGACTCGCGCGTCGGAACCGGGGGACTCGCGGGACGGCCTCCGCGAGTCCCCCGGTCTCGACGCGCGAGTCGGACATGCTCGCCCGTCGTGTCAGGCGGCGCGGCGGGCTGCCGGTTCGGGTCCCGGCCGGCGTCGGGCCAGGTGGGGGCGGCGCTGGGCCGCAGGCCGCTCCGGCGCGACCGGGAGGCCGGGCTCGGCGAGACCGCCGGCTTCGTCCGACGCGGCGTGGTCGTCGTCGTTCCGCGAGAGGGAGCGGTAGGCGAGCAGCAGCAGGAGCCCGACCACCACCAGCCCGTGCCCGACCAGGCGCGTGGGCTCCACCCGGTCCGCGGCCGCGTCGAGGGCGCTGAGCAGCGCCAACACCCCCACGAACGCCCCCACCACCGGCAGGATCGTGCGCGCCCCGCGCCCGCGGAGGGCGACCCAGCCGAAGGCCACGCCGAGTGCGAGGTTCCAGGCCGCGCTCTCGTGCGAGAAGTGCGTCATGGACGCACCGGACATCTCGCCGTGCAGGCCCGCGGCACCGG
>NZ_JACBXB010000631.1 GCF_013870575.1 Pseudonocardia pini | reverse complement strand
CGTCGAGGAACGCGACGAGCTCCTCCCGCGCGTTCTCCAGTCCGGTGTGGACCGCGGCGCCGTAGCCGCGGCGGGGTTCGACCACCACCCGGGCACCGTGCGCCTCGGCGACGGCGGCGGTGTCGTCGGTGGAACCGTTGTCGACGACCAGGACCGGCCACCCCGCGGGCAGGGCGGCGAGCACTCCGGGCAGCGCCTCGGCCTCGTCGAGGCACGGCAGGACGATCTCAGGACGGTGCACACCCTGATCTTCGGTGCCGAGAGGCCTGTCGGATCGGTCTCGGGTGCTTACCGATCGGTGACGTCCGTACCCGATCCGGTCACGGCAGGGCCGGCGCGCAGGGGGTCCGTGGCGAAGGCCCGCACCCCGTCGGCGAAGGCCACCTCCGCCCGGAACCCCAGCCGTTCCCGGGCCAGCGCCGGGTCGGCCACGACGTGTCGCACGTCCCCCGCCCTCGCCCCGCCCACGATCTCCGGCTCCGGGCCGCCCATCGCCCTGGCCAGCTCCACCGCCAGGTCGCCGACGGTGTGCGGCTCACCCGAGCACACGTTCACCGCCGCGAACCCCTCCACCGGCGTGGTCAACGCGGCGAGGTTCGCCGCCGCGACGTCCGTGACGTGCACGAAGTCCCGCCGCTGCCGCCCGTCCTCCATCACCCGCGGGGCCCGACCCCGCTCGAGCGCCGACCGGAAGATCGACGCCACTCCCGCGTAGGGCGTGCCGAAGGGCATCCGCGGGCCGTAGACGTTGTGGTAGCGCAGCGACCACACCGACCCCCCGGTCTGTCGCGCCCACGCGCTCGCCAGGTGCTCCTGGGCCAGCTTCGTCGCCGCGTAGGTGCTCCGGGGGTCGAGTGGCGCGTCCTCGGGCACCAGCCCCGGGACGAGCTCGCGGCCGCACCGCGGGCACCGCGGCTCGAAGATCCCGGCGTCGATGTCCGCGACGGCGCGCGGACCGGGCCGGACGACACCGTGCTCGGCGCAGTCGTAGCGGCCCTCGCCGTAGACGACCATCGATCCCGCAAGCACCAACCGGTCCACGCCGGCCCGATACATCTCGGCCAACAGCACGGCGGTGCCGAGGTCGTTCTGTGCGGCGTAGTCGGGGGCGTCGAACGGGTCGACGCCGTGCCCGACCATGGCCGCCTGGTGACACACCGCGTCGACCCCGGCGAGCAGCGGCGCCAGCACCTCGCGGTCACCGACCGACCCTCGGACGAACTCGCCCGAGACCCAGTCCGGGACCTCCGCACCGTGGGCCTGGGGCAGCAACGCGTCGAGCACCACCGGCTCATGCCCCTGCGCCACAAGGAGATCCACGACATGAGACCCGATGAACCCGGCTCCCCCGGTGACCAGTACCCGCATCGGGGGACCGTAGCAACGTGCGCCTGGTCGGCAGTCGCGAGGCGACTCGTCGCAGTTCCCTACGAGGTCGTCCCCGCCACTCCCCACGCCGACCAGCGCTCGTCGAGCGCGGCGAAGGCCTCCTCCGACAGCCCGTAGGTAGTCAGGATGGCCATGGCCGAGCCCTTCAGAGCCCGCTCGGAGGGCGGGAGCCCGGCGACGACGAGCAGCCCGTCCCCCCACCCGTCGACGGTGAGGCCGAGCTGGTGAGCAGACCGGAACCAGACCCGGCCCGTCAGCTCCTCGCCCTGCAGGGTCAGCGCGTACGGGTCGCCGGGCGCCGCGGTGACGAGGTCCACGGGCACGCACTCGTCCCGCGAGTGGAACAGCGTGCGGCGCACGTCGGCGGGGTGCCGGTCGAGGGCGAAGGCGAGCTGGTGCAGGAAGGAGATCCAGCCCTCGGTGACGTCGTCGTAGTAGGCGTCCCACTCCGGGTTCCCACCCAGTGGTGCCCGGGTCAGCACGATCCGGGCCCCCTCGCCCGCGGGGAGCACGTCGAAGCGGTCCCCGTCCCCGAGGACCAGGGAGCGCCCCGGCACCTCCTCGACGACACCGGTGAAGAAGATCGTGTCGATCTCCGCCCCCAGGTCGTCGTACTGCCAGCCGTGCCACTGGTGCACCAGGTCGCGGTCCCGCAGCGCCGCCCATGCCCGCTCGGGCGGGGCCGACACCGTCACCTCGATGCGCGGCGTCGAGCCTGTCGGTTCGGTCATGTCCGATCCCCTGTCTCCTCGATCCCCCGGACCGGCGCCGGGCCGGGATGTCCGCCGACGAGCACGCGGTACCGACGCCCACCCGGTACGTCGAACCGGTCGGCGAGCTCCCGCAGCGCCGCAGTGAGCTCGTCGGTGAAGCGATGGACGTCGGCGGGCTCCGCGAAGCCCAGCTCGGCCTCCACGGTGAAGGTGAGCAGCCGCTTGCCGGTGGCCTCGGCGCCCGCCTGCATCCGGGCGACGTCCCGCACGGTTCCCGCGGCGACCTCGACCAGGTGTTCCGCGGCGAAGCGATCCTGCTCCCGGACGGCCGGGTCGACGTCTCGGTCCGTCAGCACCGGGTCCACCACCAGACCGGGCCGAGCCCGCACCAGGCGCTCGACGAACCCGCGCCGCCGCTGCTCACCCACCAGCTCCACCAACCCGGCCGCCTCCAGCGCGCGGAGGTGGTAGTTCACGCGCTGCCGGGTCAGTCCGAGCTCCGCGGCGAGCCGGGTCGCCGACGACGGCTCCCCCAGCATCCCTAGCAGGCGGCGCCGCAGCGGGGAGGCCGCGGCAGCGACCTGCCGGGGATCGTCGACGAACGCACCGGCGGCCACGCGGACATACTCGATTAGACAAGAATATCTGTCAAATGAGGGGCGCCGACTTCGCCGAGACGGTGAACGAGGCCGGGGAGGACTGCGTATATCGGGCGAACGCGACAAACCGAGGAGCTACCGTGCGTAGATCGATCCGTCTCACCGCCGTCGTCGCCCTGACGGCGGGGTTGACCCTCGCCGTGGCAGGTACGGCCACCGCCCAGGACACCGAGGTGGCCGAGCCCGCGACCTTCACCAGCATGTTCACCGCCATGGCCACCCCGGACATGGTCGTGAACAACGACGGCGTCGCCACCCCCGGCGAGCCCGGCGCGACCGGCACGTTCCACTACCGGATCAACAGCGACACCGAGGTCATCTGCTACGACATCACCCTCGACGGGGTGACCCCGCCCTACCAGAGCCCGGCGCGCACGGCCACACACATCCACGAGGGGGACGCCGGCAACGCGGGTCCGCCGCGGCTCGCGTTCCCGAACCCCGAGGACACCGGTGACGGCACCCTGCGCAGCGAGGGCTGCCTTCAGGGCCCGTTCACCACCGGGGTGATGCGCGACGGCCAGGACACCGGCGCCGGGTTCACCCTCGACCGGATCGAGGCCGACCCGGCCGCGTTCTTCACCGACACCC
>NZ_JACBXB010000630.1 GCF_013870575.1 Pseudonocardia pini | reverse complement strand
GCGGACCGCGGAGCAGGTCGCTGCGGGTCACGATCCCGACCAGCCGCCCGCGGTCGACGATCGGCATCACCCGCAGGTCGCCGTAGGTCCGCAGCCGGTGCGCGACGACACCGACGCTCGTCGTGGGGGACAGCGTGAGCACGTCCGTGGTCATGATCGACCCGACGCCGGCGTCCCAGGCCTGCTCGCGGGCGCGCAGGACGTCGACCAGGCTCACGACCCCCACCAGCCGGTCGATGTCTCGCACCACGGGCAACGCGCTGAAGCCGGCCTTGAGCATCCGCTGCTCGGCCAGCTCGACGGGGTCCCCCGCGGTCACGGTGAGCACCCGCCGGGTCATCACGTCACGCGCACGTACGGCCATCCGACCGAGCCTAGGGGATCAGAAGTCCGCCCCCGAGGTGGTCGGCGCGGGCTTGAGTCCCAGGTGCTCGCGCAGGGTGGTGCCCTCGTAGTCCGCGCGGAAGGCGCCCCGTTCCTGCAGCAGCGGGACGACGGTGTCGGCGAACTCGTCCAGCCCACCGGGCGTGACGTGGGGGACCAGCACGAACCCGTCGCTCGCCTCCGCCTGCACGAACTCGTCGAGCTGCTCGGCGATCCGGCCGGGGGTACCGATGAAGTTCTGCCGCCCGGTGACCTCGATGATCACCTCGCGGGTCGACAGCTGCTTCGCCTCGGCGAGCGCGCGCCACTCGTTCGCGGTCGCGACCGGGTCGGAGTACATCCGCACACTCGCCCGGCCGCGCGCGATCGTGTTCTCCCCGACGAGCGGGTCCACGGTCGGCAGCGGCCCGTCCGGGTCGTGGTCGGAGAGGTCGCGGTTCCACAGCTGCTCGAGGAACTTGATCGCCGTGGCCGGACTGACCTGTTGGAAGCGGATGTGCCGGGCCTTCTCCTGCGCCTCCGCGTCCGTGTCGCCGAGCACGAAGGTGGCCGCGGGCAGGATCTTGAGGTCCTCGGGGTCCCGGCCGTACCTCGCCAGCCGCCCCTTGACGTCGGCGAAGAAGGCCTGCCCCGCCTCCAGGGTGCCGTGCCGGGTGAAGATCGCGTCGGCGCCGGAGGCGGCGAACTCGCGGCCCTCGTCGGAGTCGCCCGCCTGCAGGACGACCGGGCGGCCCTGCGGGCTGCGCGGCACCGGGAACCGGCCGGAGATGTCGAACTGGTCGGTCCGGATCGCGAAGTCGCCGGTGGGTCGCCAGAACTCGCCGGTCTCCTTGTCCGCCACGATGTCCGGCGTCGCCTCGTCCCCCTGCCAGGAGTCGAAGAGGTCGAAGGTGGCGGCGAGGAACTCCTTCGCCCGCGAGTACCGCTTCTCCTGCGGCAGGAAGCCCGCGCGCCGGAAGTTCTCGCCGGTGAACGCGTCCCAGCTGGTCACGACGTTCCAGGCCGCGCGGCCCGCGGAGAGGTGGTCCAGCGTGGCGAACTGGCGGGCGACCTCGTAGGGCTCGTTGAAGGTGGAGTTGATCGTGCCCGCCAGCCCGAGCCGGTCGGTGACGGCGGCGAGCGCGGCGAGCACGGTGAACGTGTCCGGCCTGCCCATCACGTCCAGGTCGTAGATCAGCCCGTTCTGCTCGCGGAGCCGCAGCCCCTCGGCGAGGAACAGGAAGTCGAACTTCGCCCGCTCGGCCGTGCGCGCGAAGTGCTCGAACGAGGAGAAGTCGATGTGGCTGCCGGAGGCGGGATCGCTCCACACGGTGGTGTTGTTGACGCCGGGGAAGTGCGCGGCGAGGTGCATCTGCTTGCGCGGCATGGGGCTCCCTCTCAGGCGGCGGAGTAGCGGTCGACGGGGCGGGCCAGGCCGAGCAGCCCGCGCAGGGTGTCCGCCTCGTACGCGGTGCGGAAGGCGTCGCGGCGCTGCAGCTCCGGGACCAGCCCGCGGGTGATCTGCGGCAGGTCGTGGTCGACCGAGCCCGGCCGCAGCCGGATCCCGTCGAGGCCTGCGCCGTGCCACTCCTGCACCAGGTCGGCGAGCTCGGCGGGGGTCCCCACGAAGACCCGGGCGTCGCTGATCAGCTCGCGGCCCAGCCGGGAGTCCATGCGGCCCTTGCGCTCCCGGGCGGCCTCGGCCGAGTCGGCGAGGAACACCACGACGTCTCCGAACACCAGCGGCCCACCGGGGATCTCGGCGCGGATGCCCGCGATGTCCGAGGTCGAGGCCGGGGTGACGAACCCCAGGTCGCAGGCCTTGCCGACGAGCTCGTAGGCCACCTCGCGGTGGGCGAGCGCGGTGACGAGCGGCTGGCCCTGCGGCGGACGCGGGGTGATCGACGGCCCGCGCACCGAGAACTGCGGGCCCTCGAAGTCGATGTAGTGCAACCGCTCCCGGTCGACGAACCGGCCGGTCGCCGCGTCCCGGATCTCGGCGTCGTCCTCCCAGGAGTCCCAGAGCCGCCGGACCACCTCGACCCAGTCCGCCGCCTCGGCGAACAGCTCCTCCCGCGCGGCCGCGGAGATCGCGCCCGTCGCGTCGACCTCCGGCACCCGGCGCCGCCCGACGAGCGCGAACTCGTCCGGGCGGGAGGAGACACGCACCCGCACGCCCGCCCGGCCGCGGCCTGCGAAGTCCAGTGTGGCGATCGCCTTGGAGAAGTGGAACGGCTCGGTGTGGGTGGCGACCGCGGTCGGCACGAGCCCGATGTGGCTGGTCAGCGGGGCGACCCTGGCGGCGACGAGCGTGGCGTCGAGCCTGCCGCGGACCTGGTCGGTCCGGTCGTCCGGCTCGAAGGGCCGCGAGGACTGGATGGCGAAGGTGTCCTCGAAGGTCACCAGGTCCAGCAGCCCCCGCTCGGCCTCCTGGGCCAGCCCGGTCCAGTAGCCCGCGTCGAGCAGCTCGGTGGGCCGCGCCTCCGGCTCCCGCCAGGAGGCGGGGTGCCAGCCGGTCCCCTCCAGGGCCAGTGCGAGGTGCAGGGTCATGTCACAGCCTCCCGGATCACGTCCTCGACACTAACCGCGTACCGGGGCCGGATCGACGTCGTGCGGCCCGGGACTGTGGCGCGAACAACAATGCGGACGACGGTCGGCCGCGTCGAGGACCCTGCCCGGTCGGCGTCCGACCTGCTCCTCCCGCGGGTCTGGTCGCACCGGGTGTACGAGTGGCACACCGCGGTGCTCGACCGCGGTGCTCGACGTCCTGTCCCGCGGGCGGCTGACCGTCGCGCTCGGGGCAGGGGGGTGGGCAGCGCACCCGCTCCGTGGCCGCAGGGGCCTCGGGCAGGAGAGTGAGTCGGACATGGCGGGCTACCGCAAGGAGGAGTTCCTCGCGTTCGGGGTGAACGGGAAGCGCAGGCCGTCTCTCCTGGTCGAGAGCATCGAGACGCTGCGCGCGGCGTGGACGGGGGAGCCCTTCGAGTTCCGCGGCGCCACCGT
>NZ_JACBXB010000062.1 GCF_013870575.1 Pseudonocardia pini | reverse complement strand
CCGTCGGTCGACCGCGGCGTGCCGGTCCGCGGCCGAGATCCCGGTCCCGGTGCCCACCAGGTCCACGGTGACCCGGTAGGCGGTGCCGAACCGGTCACCGTCGCGGTGGTGCATGGGCGGGAGCGCCAGGCGCTCGCACTCCTCCTCCGGCAACGCCACGCAGACGTAGCCGGAGGTGTGTCGGACCGTGAAGGCCAGCAGCTCCGGCGTCGCACACTCCGCCGCGAAGATCAGGTCGCCCTCGTCCTCGCGGTCCTCGTCGTCGACCACGACGACCGGCCGCCCGGCGGCGACGGCCGCGATCGCCCTGGTGACCCGCTCGATCCCGCTCATCCGGCCGTGCACCCTCCGTCGACGACCAGTGTCTGGCCGGTCATGTAGTCCGACGCCGCCGAGCTGAGCAGCAGCAGCGCCCCGCGCAGCTCGGCGGGCTCCGCGATCCGGCCCATGGGGACCTGGGCCTGCAGCCGCGCGAGGAACTCCGGGTTCTCGTACACCCCGCCGGACAGCCCGGTCCTGACGAAACCGGGACAGAGCGCGTTCACCTGGATCCCGGCGGCCGCGTACTGCAGCCCCAGCTCCCGCGTCAGGTTCACCACGGCACCCTTGGCGGCCGAGTAGGCGGGGATCGGCGAGATCCGCGCGCCGCTCAGCCCGAACATCGACGCGACGTTCACGATCTTGCCGCTCCCCTGCTCGACCATCACGGCCAGCGCGGCCCGGCTGCAGAGGAAGACGCCGTCCAGGTCGACCGCCAGCACCCGGCGCCAGTGCTCGGTGCGCACGCGGTGCAGCGGGACGGACCGGAGATCGCCGATCCCGGCGTTGTTGACCAGGACGTCGAGCCCGCCCAGCTCGGCAGCGAGCCGCGGGACCACCTCGGCGACCTGGTCCTCGTCGGTCACGTCCAGCTCGACGGCGACCGCACCCAGCGGCGCGGCGGTCGCCGTCGCGGCGGCCAGGTCGCGCTCCGCGCACGCCACGGTCGCCCCCGCCTCGGCGAGCACTCCGGCGAACGCGCGGCCGAGGCCGCCGCCCGCCCCGGTGACGACCGCGACGCGGCCGGTCAGGTCGAAGGGTTCGGGATAGGTCACGTCAGCTCCGGGGCAGGCCGAGCACGCGCTCGCCGATGTAGTTGAGGATGCTCTCGTTGTTCAGCGGCGCGATCTGCAGGATGCGGATCATCGGCCACAGCGTCACGACGTCCGTCTCGTAGACGAAGGCCGAGCCACCGTGGGTCTGGATCGCGGCGTCGACCGCGGCGAGAGCCGCCCGGCTGGCCAGCAGCTTCGCCATGTTGGCCTTGGCGCCGGCGTCGAGTCCGGAGTCGTACTCGGCGGCGGCGGAGTACATGACCTGCCGGGCCGCCTCCATCTCGGCCTTGGCCAGTGCCAACGGATGCTGCACCGCCTGGTGCGCGCCGATCGGCGTGCCGAACGGGGCCCGGACCTTCGCGTACTCCACCGCCTTGTTCAGGGCGTACTCGCCGAGCCCCAGCGCCCAGGCCGCGATCGTGACCCGCTCCTGGTTGAGGCAGGCGAGCAGGTGGTCGAAGCCGAGACCCTCCTCGCCGATCAACGCCTCGGCGGGCACCTCGACGTCGTCGAGGAAGACCTCGAACTGGTACTCCGGGGCGTGCCACTCGATGTCGAGGCGGCGCAGCTCGATCCCCGGCGACCCCAGATCGACGGCGAACAGCCCGAACCCCGTGCGGCGGCCGACGGGTTCGCCGGGCGGCGCGGTCCGGGCGAGCAGCAGGATGTGGTCGGACTCGTCCGCGGCCGAGATGTAGACCTTCTGGCCGGTGATCCGGTAGCCGCCGTCCGCGGACGGCCGGGCGACGGTGCGGGCGGCGAACGAGTTCGTCCCGGCCTCGGGCTCGGTCACGCCGAGGCAGAAGCGGCGCTGCCCGCTGATCGTGGTCAGGACGTGCTCCTCGATCTGGTGCTCGGAGCCGTGCCGCAGGATCGCCTCGCGAGAGAAGGTCGTCAGCGAGTACTGCAGCGGCGGCACGCCCGCGCGGGCCAGCGCCTCCATGACCGCCGTGCACCCGGTCAGCCCGCCGCCCGCGCCGCCCCGCTCCTCGGGGATCCCGATCGCGAGCAGGTCGGCGGCGACGATCGCGTCCCACAGCTCGGGGGCGTGCTCCTTGTCCCGCGAACGCTGCAGGTAGAGCGACCGGGGGCACGCTGCCAGAACCCCGTCGACGGCCGCGAACACCGACGTGACCAGCTCGCGATGGTCGGGGTGGATGGTCGGGACGAGTTCGACCGTCATCGCTCTCTCACTTCCCCAGGTATCTCGGTGCGCGCTTCTCCATGAAGGCGCGTGGGCCCTCACGGGCGTCGTCCGTGGCGACGAGGCGGGCGTTGAGTGCGTACTCGAGGGCGAACCGGGACTCGTTCCCGAGTGCGCGGACCGCGATCTCCTTCGCCGCACGCACCGCCAGGGGCCCGTTGCGGGCGATCCCGGCCGCGATCTCCGCGGCCCGTGGGAGGACCTCCGCGCGCGGCACGACCTCGTTGACCAGGCCCATCTCGCGCGCCCGCTCGGCGGGCACGTGGTCACCGGTGAGCAGCAGCTGCATCGCGAACGCCCACGGCACCTGCTGCGGCAGCCGCACATGGGTGCCGGCCCCGGGCACCAGGGCCCAGCGCACCTCGGGGAGCCCGAAGATCGCGTCGGCAGCGGCGATCCGCAGGTCGGTGCCGAGCAGCAGCTCCAGGCCGCCTGCCAGGCAGATCCCGTTCACGGCCGCGACCACGGGCTTATCCACATCGGACAGAAAGCGCTTGGTGGGGTCCGGGGTGAGGACCTCGAGCTCCCCCGCCGTCAAGCGCGGGATCAGCTCGCCGAGGTCGCCGCCCGCGCAGAACGCCTGCTGCCCCGCACCCGTCACGACCAGGACGCGGACCGCGTCGTCGGCCTGTGCCGCGGCGGAGGCCTCGGCGAACCGCCGGACCATGTGGACGGTCAGGGCGTTGTGCGCCTCCGGCCGATCCAGGGTCAGGGTCGCGACGCCGTCGGCCACGGCGTACCCGACGTCGCCCCGGCTCCCCTGCGCACGAGCTGCTCGTTCGACCACGAGGGCTCCTTCGGCTGGACGACGAGCGGGCGGCGGTGCCGCGCTCGACACGACGCTAGGCGCGGGACCGGCCCGCCCGGTGTCGCATTCCGCTCCAGCCGGACCGGGTCGTCGCGTTCTGCGACATCTGTGCCGTTCGCCCGGTACCTACCCTCACCCCGACCCGACCGGCGACGACGCCGGCCCGACCCGGAAGGCGTGAGGACAGTGGTCGACGAGAACGGCGGGGGTGCTCCGTCGGAGCGCGTGCTGCGGCGGGTGGCCGGCGCGGCGCTCTCCGCGAGCACGCTGGAGTGGTACGACTTCTACATCTACGGGACCGCCGCGGCACTGGTCTTCAACACGGTGTTCTTCCCGGACGTCTCACCGGTCCTCGGCACCCTCGCCGCGTTCGCGACGTTCGGCGTCGGGTTCCTGTTCCGACCGGTGGGCGGCATCGTGTTCGGCCACTTCGGCGACCGGATGGGCCGCAAGAAGCTGCTGGTGGTCGCGATGGTGATGATGGGGGTCGCGACGACACTGATCGGGCTGCTCCCCACCTACGGGACCATCGGGGCCGCGGCGCCGATCCTGCTGGTGCTGTTGCGGTGTGTGCAGGGCCTGGCGATCGGCGGCCAGTACGGCGGCGCGATGCTCCTGGTCACCGAGAACGCCCCGCCGCACAAGCGCGGCTTCTACGGCAGCTTCGCGCAGATGGGCCCCTCGCTCGCGGTCATCCTGTCCAACGTCGTGTTCCTCGTCCTCATCGCGGCCCTGCCCGCCGAGGCGTTCGCCGCGTGGGGCTGGCGGATCCCGTTCCTGCTCAGCGTGGTCGTGATCGGGCTCGGCCTCTACGTGCAGCTCAAGCTCGAGGACACCCCGGACTTCCGCGAGCTCCAGGAGAAGGCACCCGCCGCGGGCGGCCCGACGCCCGCCCGCACCCGGTCGCCCCTGGTCGAGGCCCTGCGCACGCACCCGCTGCAGATCCTGCAGTCCGGCGGGATGATCATGGTGATCCAGGTCTACTACTACATCCTGATCGTCTTCATGGTGTCCTACGTCGGCACCCTCGGCGTTGCCCGGTCGACGATCCTGACCATCGTCCTGATCTCCAGTGCCGCGACCGTGCTGACCATCCCGCTGTTCGCCGCCCTGTCCGACCGGATCGGCCGCAAGCGCGTCCTGATCCCGTCCGCGGTCGCGACCCTGCTGTCCGCGTTCCCGTTCTTCTGGCTGATGGAGACGGCGACGGTGCCCGGGATGCTCGCCGGCGCCCTGATCGCCGGGATCGTGCTGGGTGGTCTCTACGGGCCGATGGCGGCGTTCTTCACCGAGATGTTCAGCACCGGTGTCCGGTACTCGGGCGCCTCGGTGGGCTACCAGCTCGGCGCCGTGGTCGGGGGCGGGTTCGCCCCGCTCATCGCCGCGTCCCTGCTCGCGTGGTCCGGGACCATCAACGCGGTGGCGGCGTTCGTGGCGATCGCCGCCGTGCTCACCCTGGTCTCGATCGCCACGACGAAGGAGCACTACCGCCCCGCGAGCGTCGCGGCGGCGGACCCGGCGCGCGAGGGCGCCTGACACGCCACCGGGCCGGAGGGTCCCCGTCCGGCCCGGTGGGTGGTTCAGAAGGCCGCGGTCGACAGGTCCAGCCCCAGGGCCCGGACCTTGCGGTACAGGGTCGAGCGGGCGATCCCCAGCGACTCGGCGGCGCGGTGCTTGTTCCCGCCCGCGTCCCGCAGCGCCCGCATGATCGCCTGCGCCTCGGCCTGCTCCAGCATCGCGAGCGGACGCCGTGAGGCCCGCGCGACGACGTCGGCCGGGAGGTCGCGCGCACCGATGTAGCCGGTGCGACAGCGCGACACCATGCCTCTGACCAGGGTCTCCAGCGTCGCCACGTTGCCCGGCCAGTCCAGCCGGGTCAGCGCCTGCACGGCGTCGGGCATCCAGCGCACCGCGGGCCCGTCGCCCACCGCGCGGGCGGTGAGCGTGGCGAGCAGCACGGGCAGGTCCTCGATCCGGTCCCGCAGCGGGGGGACCTCGAGGACGTCGTCGAACGTGTCGATCAGCGGGTTGCGCGGGCCGGGGCCGATGGGTCCCGTCTCGGACGTCGCGATGACCCGACGCCCCGTCGGCCTGCGACCGATGGCCGCGTCGGCCGCCTGGGCCGTTCCCGGCTCGAGCAGGTCGACGTGGCGCAGTACGAGGTTCTCGTCGGGTCCGTCGAGCTCGGTCTCGACGTCGCGGAGCCAGGCCTCCGGTCCGACCACCCCGACCTGGGCGGCGTCGAGGATCCGGACGGGGCCCGGGCGGGAGAGGGCCGCCGCCACCGCGGCGCGTCCGCTGCCCTGCTCGCCCACGACGAGGAGCCGGTCGACCGCGGCGCTCCGGGCGGCCTGGGCGCAGAGTGCGGTCCACCGCGGGCTGCGACCGACGAGCCCGGGCAGGGTGGGGACCTCGCGGCCACCCGGCCGGACCTGCCGCCGCACGACGTCCTGCTTGATCGTGAGGACCGCGCCGACGATGTCCGGCCCGTCGCTGACCGGGCGGGTCTCGATCGAGACCCGGGTGCCGTCGGTCAGGGTCATCGGCTGCGGACCCGTGGCGTTCTCCCCCATGGCCCGGGACGCGTGCTCCCAGAGCATCGCCTGGTCGACGCCGCCGACGAGCCGCGCGGCGGCGGCGTTGGTGATGATCGTGTTCTGGTCCAGGGTGACCAGGGGGTGGCGCGCGTCCCGGTTGTGGGCGAGGTAGGAGTCCAGCAGCAGCCGCTCCCGGCGCGAGGCCGAGTGGCTCAGCGCCTCCTGGACGTCGGCCGCCAGCTCCATCACCCAGGACAGGACGAACGGGCTCGTGTCGGCCAGCTTGCAGGTGAGGTCGAGGCTGCCGACGATCCGACGGGTCACCGGGTGCACGATCGGTGCGCCCGCGCAGGTCAGGGAGTGGAAGACCTCGGAGAAGTGCTCCGGGCCCCGCACGATCACCGGCTTGCCGCTGAGCAGGGAGATCGCGCTCGTGGTGCCGACGTGCGACTCGGCGACCGAGAAGCGGGGGGCCACGTCGAGGGAGTCCAGCCGCCCGGCGAACCCGGAGTCCGGGACCCACCGACGCAGCAGCCGCCCGTCCTGGTCGGTGAGCGAGAGGGCGCACATCGCGGCGTCGAGCGCTCCGCGGCGCCGCTCGACCAACGGCGCGACGATCCGGGTCAGGTAGGAGTCCAGCTCCACCTCGGGGTAGTAGCCCGGCGCGACGGCGTCGGGCTCGAGGCCTTGGCGCTTCGACCGCTTCCAGGACTCGTAGACCACCGGCCGGACGGGGCCCGCGTCCGCGGGCATGCGGGCGGGGTCCTCACCGAGGACCTCACGGGCGCCGTGGACGGCGCGCACCCAGTCATCCACGGGTCACCACCGGGCGGACCGGTGCGCGAACGGTTCGAACGGCCCGGACGACGACGCTGTCCACGTGCCCTCCCGAAGAGTCACTGCCACAGCCCCACGGCAGACCACGGCATCGCGTGACCCGGATCATGCCGTCTCTACTGACAAACTGTCAAGAAGGGTGGGTGACCCCCGCCGCGATACCGGTCAGCGTGCGCGTGAGCAGCGCGTGGACCTGCGCCTTCGTCATCGCTCCCGCATGGAGCCACTCGGCGATCGCCGCCGAGACCATGCCCTGGAAGCTCCGGATCATCGCCCGCGTCGACGGGTCGTCCCGCATCTCGAGCACGGCGATCAGCCGGTCCTCCCAGGCGCGCATCCCGTCCCGGAACACCGCCTCGACCTCCGGGTCCGAGCCGGGGGCCACGGTGCCGATCATCGTCATGATCGTCTGCGGGTTCTGCTCGAGCACGTCGAGCCAGCGGGCGAAGAGGCGGTCCAGCTCGGCGGGGCCGGTCGCCCGGGCCGCGCTCGCCGCGGGCAGGGCGGGCAGCTGGCCGAACTCGCGCAGGACCTCGAGGTAGAGCCCGCGCTTCGTGCCGAAGTAGTAGTGCAGGTTCGTCCGGGTCGTGCCCGCCGCGGTGGCCAGGTCCGTGGTGGAGACGCTGGGGTACGGCCGCTCGGCGAACAGCCGCCGCGCGGCCTCCAGGATCTGCTCGCGCCGGTCGTCGGCGTCGAGCCGGATCCGCCGACCCGAGCCGCCGGCCGTCGTCGGACCGCTGCTCGGACTCGCCACGTCCGGCACCCTAACCGTCCGCCGCCCGGCCGTGCGTGGCTGTCGCGTTACGCGACAACCGGGTCGGGCCGACGGCTCCTACCGTCGTGACCATGCTGCTCGACCTGGACGACGACCGCCGCGCCTTCCGCGACTCCGTGCGGTCGTGGGTGGACAAGAACTTCCCGCCCGACCGCTCGCTGGAGCTGGAGAAGCGCGAGTACCAGTACCCCTACGAGCTGTGGGAGGCCATGGCCGAGGCCGGCTTCCACGCGCTCGGGATCCCGGAGGAGTACGGCGGGCAGGGCGGCAACGCCGTCGACACCGCGGTGCTGGCCCGCGAGCTCGCCCGCAGCCTCGGCGGCCTGTCCTGGGTCTGGGGCATCCCGTCCTTCGCCGGCGCGAAGTCCCTGGTCCACGGCGGCACCGAGGAGCAGAAGCAGGAGTACCTGCCCAAGCTCGCCGCGGGCGAGATCCGGTTCTCCATCGCCGTGACCGAGCCGGGCGGCGGCACCGACCTGCTCGGCGCCATGACCACCCGGGCGAAGAAGGTCGCGGGCGGCTGGCGCGTCTCCGGCCAGAAGATGTGGTCGACCGGCGCCAAGGAGGCCACCTACCTGCTGCTCCTGGCCCGCAGCGGCGACCCCGACGGCCCCGGTAGGCGTCCGCCGACGACGTTGCTCCTGGTCCCGACCGACTCGCCCGGCATCGAGATGCGCTACATCCCGAAGCTGGGGATGCGCGCGATGGGCTCGTGCGAGGTGTTCCTCGACGACGTCTTCGTCCCCGACGCGAACCTGCTCGGCAGCGAGCACCAGGGCTTCAGGGTCCTGCTCGCCTCGCTGAACAACGAGCGCATCATGAGCGGCGCGCTGGCCCTGGGCATGCTCGACGGCATCCTCGAGGAGTCGGTGGAGTACGCGAAGAACCGCACCACCTTCGGCAAGGTCATCGGCGGCCACCAGATCATCCAGCACTACATCGCCGACACCGCGCTGGGCCAGAAGCAGGGCGAGCTGATGGTGTTCGACGCCGCCTGGCGCGAGGCCGCGGGCCTGCACTGCCACCAGGAGGCGAACATGGTCAAGGTCGTGACCAGCGAGCTCGCCGTCTCCGCCGCCGACCGCGGGATCCAGATCCTCGGCGGCATGGGCATCTCCAGCGAGACCCACGCCCAGCGCTTCTGGCGCGACCTGCGCCAGTTCCGGATCGCGCCGATCAGCAACGAGATGGCCCGCCAGAACCTCGCCGAGTCCTTCGGCCTGCCCCGCTCCTACTGAGCGGACCCCACCGTCCGGACCGGAGGCCTCGACGATGAACGTCCTCACCTCGATCGAACGTGCGGCCCGCAGGCGCCTGGACCAGGTCGCGCTGCGCTGCGGTGCCGAGAGTCGCACCTACGGCGACCTGCTCGCCACCGCGGCCCGGTTCGCGGGCTTCCTGCGGGAGCGGGGCCTCGAGCCGGGTGACCGGGTCGGGCTGTACCTGCACAACGAGCCCGAGTGGATCCCCGCGCTGCTGGGCATCTGGAAGGCGGGCGGGGTCGCCGTCCCCTACAACTACATGTTCGCCCCGGCCGCGCTGCGGCACGCCGCGACCGACTCGGGCGCGCGGTGGGTGCTCGCGCTCGGCTCCGACGTCGCCCGGCTGCGCGAGGTCCTCGACGGGACCGACCTGGCCGACCACGTCATCGCCCTGACGGCCGTCGACGGCGCCGAGTACAGCTTCCCGGAGGCCCTCACGGCCGAGCCGCTGGAGCGGACGGTCCCCCGTCTCGACGGCGACGACGCGCTGCTGATGTACACCAGCGGCTCGACGGGGACCCCGAAGGGCGTGCGGCAGACCCACCGCAACACCGCCGCCGAGTGCGAGGCGGTGATCGACGCCTGGGACATCGGGCCGGAGGACCACGGGCTCGTCTGCACCCCGCTGTTCCACGTCGGCGGCCTGCAGCTGATCTCGCTGCCGCTGCTGCTCGCCGGCGGCACGATCACCCTGCGCCGGTGGAACGCCGCGGAGTACCTCGACGACATCCTGCGCCTGCACCCGACGGTCCTCGCGATCGTCCCGGCCATGATGATCGACGTCGTGAACCTGCTCGGCGAGCAGGGCCGCGACCTCGGGTTCGTCCGGGTCTGCATGGTCGGCGGCTCGGCGCTGCCCGAGGCCCGCCTCAAGCAGTTCACCGCCCTGACCGGCATCGTCCCCGTGAACATCTACGGCCAGACCGAGCAGAGCGGCCTCGCGATCACCGAGCCGATCCACGAGGAGCGCCGCTACGGTTCGCTGGGCAAGCCCCTCGACCAGGTCGTCCGCTGGCAGATCGTGCCCGCGGGCTCCACGACCCCGCTCCCCTTCGGCGCCGACGAGGTCGGCGAGCTGTGGGTCCGCGGCGACGCCGTGACCCCCGGGTACTGGCGGCTCCCCGAGGTGAACGCCAAGAAGTTCGAAGACGGTTGGTTCCGCACCACCGACCTCGTCCGCGAGGCCCCGGACGGCTACCTCTACTACGTCGAACGCGCCGACGACATGATCATCAGCGGTGGGGAGAACATCTACCCGCAGATGGTCGAGGGGTTCCTGCAGGCCTGCCCGCTGATCGCCGAGGTCACCGTGATCGGCACCCCGCACGAGCGGTTCTCCGAGCAGGTCACGGCCATCGTCGTGCCGTCGCAGCCGGGCGTCACCGCCGAGGACATCGCCGCGTACTGCCAGTCCGTGCCCGACCTGCGCGGACTCCAGCGGCCCCGTCGGATCGAGATCGTCGACGCCATCCCCCGCACCGGGACGAACAAGATCGACAAGCCTGCCCTCAAGGCCCGGTTCGCGGGCTGAGAGAAGGGCCCCGCGCCTCGGCGCGGGGCCCTTCGTCCGGAGCGGTCAGAAGGCGACGGTCGCCGTGCCCGCCACGGCCCGCACCCCGTCGCCGCGGTCGGCCCACACCTCGCAGTCGACCAGGTGCTCGCCGTCGACCGCACGGACGGCGGTCACGGTGCCGCCCAGGTCCACGGCGTCGCCCGCGAAGACGTTGGCGGCGAAGCGGCAGTCCACCGCCCGCACCGCGGCGCGAGAGCCCGTCCAGGCCGCGAGCATGTTGATCACATACGCCATCGTGACGCCGCCCTGGTTGACCTCGCGGTCGCCCAGCCCGGCCGCGCGGACGGCCGCGAGGTCGAAGTGGATCGGGTTGGGGTCCTGCAGCACCAGGGCCATGATGCGGATCTTGTCCGCCTCGACGGCGTCCACCCGCAGCGGGGGGACGGTGTCGCCGACGGCGGGGACGGTCGGGGCAGTCATCAGGCACCTCGCTTGTAGATGAAGCCCTCGGTGACCACACCGACGAGCTCGTCGGCGTCCCGGACCTCGACCCGGACGGTCACGAAGTCCAGGAACCCGCCGCTGCGGGACTCCTTGCGGGCCACCGGTCCGACGGTGCACGTCGTCCGGAAGGTGCGGCCGACGTGCAGCGGGGCGAGCTGCTCGATCCCGCACGTCCCGTAGAGCAGCGTGTCCTGGCTGCGCTGCCCGGCGAGCGCGCACAGCTCGTCGACCGTGATCCCCATGCCGCGCAGGGCGAGCACGATCAGCCAGAAGGGGTGCGCGTGGTCGGAGTCCTCCGCGGGCGCCAGCAGAGCGTGGTCGGCCAGCGCGCTCTGGTAGGCCTCGACGGTCAGCTCGGCACCGGGCAGCGTCCTGCCGTCCAGCGCCTCGGTGAGCTCGTCGAGGGTGATCAGCGGTGCGGCGGGCTCAGCGTCGATGTCGGTCGCCATCCGGGTCCTCTCGTGTCGTGTCGTTCCGGACCGCCTGCGAGGCGCCCGAGGCGCGACCCCGGGTCGAGGTCCGTCCAGGCCGTGATCCGTCCATCGGTGACGGTGGCCACCGCGCGGACGGTCAGTGTCTCGCCGGTGCGCAGGTGGTCACGGCGTTCGCTGACGACCGCACCGCCCCGGGTCTCGACCGCCACCAGCTCGACGGTGGTGCCGGTTCCTCCGTACAGCAGTCCCAGCACACTCGCGATCCGGTCGCCGCCGCTCGTCGGACGCCGGGTGCCGCTGCCCCTGTACTCGGCGGCGTCGGCGAGGAACCGGGCCAGCCCGGCCCGCTCCCCCGCTCCGAGGGCGGACAGGAACGCACGGACCGTGTCCGTGGCCGACCACGGGGACGCGGTCACTGCCGGAGCGGGAGGTCGACGGCCTCCTCGAACTCGCGCAGGTCGAAGTAGTCCCGCCAGGCGGTGATCCTCCCGTCCACGACCCGGGTGACCCCGGAGACGGGGAGCGCGAAGGACTTCCCGGTCGGGAGGGCCGTGAGGTAGTCGACCCGCTCGGTGAACACGAACCCGTCGCGGGAGGCGAGGTAGAGCGTCTCGATGCTGTCCATCGACATCACGGAGAAGAGTGCCCCGAGGGTGGCGAGCACCGCCTCGGCGCCGTGCGCGGGCGGCAGCGGCATGTTCTGGTACATCGCGTCCGGAGCAAGGTACGGCGCGAGCTTCTGGGGGTCGCCGCTCGACAGGTCGTCGAAGAACGCGAGGACCAGCCGCTCGTCGTCGTTCACCGGGGTGGCGGCCTCGGTCTTCTCGTTCGCCCACGGGTGTGCGTCCCGGTAGCTGCTCATGGGGCTCTCCTTCGCTGCAGTGCCTGGGGTCAGAAGATCGTGTAGCCGCCGTCGACGACGACCTCGTTGCCGGTGTGGAAGGTCAGCGACGGGTCGGCGAGGAAGGCGGCCACGTCGTGCAGCTCCTCCGGGTCCGCCCAGCGACGGGCCGGGGTCCGCCCGATCGTCGCCTTCATGAACCGCTCGTCGGCCTGCAGGTCGGTGTTCATCCCCGTGCGGGTCCAGCCCGGGATCAGGATGTTGCACCGGACCTTGTAGCGCGCCAGCTCGACGGCGAGGGTGCGGCCGAGGCCCAGCAGCCCGGTCTTGCTGGCCGCGTACGAGGCCATGCCCGCGCCGCCGTAGCGGCTGATCGTGCTGGACAGCACGACGATCGAGCCGCCGGTGCCCTGCTCGACGAACCGCCGCGCCGCCTCGCGGGTGCACAGGAACCCCCCGTCGAGGTTGGTCCGCATCACCCGGTGCCAGCTCTCCAGCGACATCTCCGTGATCGGCGCGGCGTCGGCGATGCCCGCGTTGGCCACGAAGCAGCCGAGCGGGCCGAGCTCGTCGACGGTGCGGGTCATCGCCGCGGCCACGGCCTGCTCGTCGGCGACGTCGCAGCTCACCGCGATCGCCTTCACGCCGTACCCGGCGATCTCCTCGACCGCCTCGGCGCTGCGCTCGGCGTTGCGCGCCCAGACCGCGACGTTCGCCCCCGCCTTCGCCATCCCGACGGCGAGCGCGCGGCCGATGCCGTTGTTCCCCCCGGTGACGACGGCGGTGAGTCCGGTCAGGTCGGTCATGTGCCCGCTCCCGGGAGGTCGACCAGCTCGGCCAGCGCGGCGCGGTGCCGCTCGGGCGTACCGAAGGCGATCGCGCTGCTCTTGGCGCGCTTGAGGAACAGGTGTGCGGGGTGCTCCCAGGTGAAGCCGATCCCGCCGTGCATCTGGATGCACTCCTCCGCCGCCTGCTGCACCACGAGGGAGCAGTGGGCCTGGGCCAGCGCCGCGGCGACCGGGAGGTCGGGCGATCCCGTCGCCGCGCACTCGGCGGCGTACCGGGCGACGGCGCGGGCCTGGGTGACCAGCACCCAGAGGTCGGCGAGCCGGTGCTTGAGCGCCTGGTAGGAGCCGAGGATCCGGCCGAACTGGCGGCGGATCGCGAGGTACTCCACCGTCGTCTCCAGGCAGCGCTCGGCGAGTCCGAGCTGTTCGGAGGCCAGGAGCACCGCACCGATCCGCAGCGCGTCGGCCACCGCCGCGGCGCCCGCTCGCGCGGCGACCCGCCGGGCCTCGACGCCGTCGAGGGTGAGGTCGACCAGCGGTCGGGTCATGTCCAGCGACACGATCTCGGTGCGCGTGAGGCCCTC
>NZ_JACBXB010000629.1 GCF_013870575.1 Pseudonocardia pini | reverse complement strand
CTTCGTGGTCCCCGCGGGCGCGACGGTCGCCGAGCTCGACGCCGTCCGCGCGGACCTCACCGCGCGGCTCGATCCCGCCTCCTCGCTGTCCGTGGGCTTCACCGCCGACCGCCGGTGGATCGAGTAGCTCGATCGAGTAACCGGGCCGACACCCACCGCAGGCCCTCCGTTCGGACGTGTGCACCGGCCCGTTCCGTGCGGAGAATCGAGGGGGAGACCCTTTCGAGGAGGCACCCGTGGGCGAGGTCCATCCGCTGCAGATCACCGACCGGCGTCCGGTCGTCGACGGCACCGTGCTCTCCCCGGCCGAGCTCCGCGCCCAGGTCGTCGCCCTGCAGGACGGCCGGGACGAGCAGGTCGCCGAGGCCCGGGACGAGCTGGCCGAGAGCCTGGACAACCTGGACCGCGGGCTGCAGGCGCTGCGGGCACGGCTGGTCGCGAAGGCCACGCACGCCGCGAAGGTCGCGGGCGGGGTGGCCGCCGTGGGCGCAGGCGTGGCGGGGGCCGCCGCGCTCTGGTGGAGGCGTTCCGGGAAGGCCCTCGTCAGCTGAGCGGCACCCCGAGGATCGCCGCGAGCTCGCGGTGGTCGGAGATCATGTGGTCCGGCACGGTGTCCCGGTAGGTCTGGTCGCCCTGCCCGGACACGAACATCACGGTGCGCATCCCGGCCTCCCGGGCCCCGAAGACGTCCCGGTGCATGTCGTTGCCCACGTACAGGGTCTGGTCGGCGGGTACCCCGATCCCCTCGCAGGCCAGCGCGAACAGCCGCGGATCGGGCTTGCGGAAGCCGTGGTCCCCGGACACGACCACCGGGGAGAACCGCTCCAGCAGCCCCACCTGGTGCAGCTCGGCGCGCGCCCAGGCGCTCTGCCCGTCGGTGACGACGGCGAGCGGGTACCGCGCGGCCAGCGCCGTGAGCACCTCGGGCACCCAGGGGTAGAGCTCCAGCCTGCGCCGCGAGATCCCGCGGTAGGTCTCGGCGAGGAACAGCGGCAGGGCTGCGAGCCGGTCGGCGGGCAGCGCCCGGGTGTAGGCCGTCCCGTGTTCCGCGACGAGGCGGGCGAAGATCGCGACGACGTCGAACTCCGGGTGCTCCTCGGCGCTCTGCCCGCGCTGCTCGTCGAGGTAGCGGAAGTAGCGGTCCCGGACCTCGCCGCGGCGCAGGTCGATCCCGGCGTAGGTCAGGGTGTGCCCGAGGGCCCGGAAGATCTGCTCGTCGTGCTCGTCGGTCAGGATGTCGACGAGCGTGCCGTTGACGTCGAACGCCACGGCCCTGATGTCGTCCACGCTCCCCCTATCGGGCCCGGAGCAGCTCGCGCGCCCGCTGGACCAGTCTGTCGCCGTAGGGCCGGGAGATGTAGTCGTTCCGTGCGATCCGGAGCATGTTCATCGCCATGTAGTAGGGCAGCCGCCGGGTGGTCGACGCGAAGGCCGCGGCCCGGTCCGGGAAGTGGCAGCTGTACTCCCACAGGAAGTGGCCCAGGTACGGCTCCCCCCGGTAGGCGTCCCCGGTGCCGAGCAGGAAGGCGTGCTGCAGCTCGCCCGCGACCCGCCCGACGTCGAACATCCGGTCCCCGCGCCGCATCCGCTCCAGGTCGATCGCACCCACGTCCATCCCGCCGCCGAACAGGAAGTTCGCGGGGGTGGCGTCCCCGTGCAGCCAGACCTGCTGGTCCGACCACATGTGCGTGCGCTCGGCCCAGAGCCCGCCGAGCCAGCGGAGCTCCTCGACCTCCCACGACCCGATCCGGCCGCGGTCGGTCAGGATCCCCAGCTGCAGGTCGAGGTAGCCGAGGTCGGTGCCGAAGTCCACGCCCTCGCCGTTGGCGGTGCGGTTGTGCTGGGTCGCGAGGTACCAGGCGAGCGCGGTGAGCCTGCTCCTGAGCAGTGCGCCGTCCCCGCGGACGGCCCGGTCGATCGCCCCGACCAGCAGCTCGCCGCGGTAGTACTCCAGGGCGAGCACACAGTTGATGTCCCGGTCGAACCCCAGTGGCCGGACGACGTGGTGCGGCGAGCCGACCAGCGAGTAGCGGCGCAGCGTCTGGTAGCCCGCGTACTCACGACCCGCCGTCCAGGCGGCGCGGTCGCGGTCCCAGCCGAACCGCGGGCCGAAGAACTTGCACACCAGCCGGGTGCGGCTGGTGGCCTCCTCGTAGGCGTAGACCTCGTTGCTGCCGCTCATCCGGTGCGCGCGGAACACCGGATCGCGCTGGTGCACGCCCATCCGCTCGCGCAGCACCCGCTCGAGGAAACCGTGCAGGGGGTCGTGCCGGGACACGTGGCCCACGAAGCGTCCGTCCACACGGGACTCCCACTGGCTGCCGAACCCGAGACGTCGGGAGGGAGGTGGGGGCGGACGGGGCCGCGCGACGGCGGGCGAACCCCGGCCGCACCGCCGCGCGTAGTGAACCATCGCGGACGGGCATCCGTCGATGGCCTGAACGGGGGGTGACGCTCAGGGGAAGGTGACGATGCCCTGGTCGAGCACGAGCCGGTCCCGGAACACCGTCGGGGCGATGCCCGGGACGAGGGCCGCGGGCGTGCCGTCGGACTCCGCGGTGTCGAACGCCTCGGTCCCCGCGATCCGCCCGGTCAGGGTGTACTCGCTGATCAGGTAGGGCAGGCCGGAGGAGGCGAGCGTCGGGCCGTCGGTCACCTGGATGTGCAGGTGCGGGACGATCGTGTTGCCGGAGTTGCCCACCAGCCCGAGCACGTCCCCGGTCCGCACCTCCTGCCCGACCTGCACGCGGACGCTGCCGGTCTGCATGTGCGCGTAGGTCACGTAGTTCCCGCCGCCGATGTCCAGGACGACGTAGTTGCCGTCGGCGGTCAGGAGGTCGGGCTCCGGGTACTTGCCCGGGACCTCCTCGGCCTGGCCGTCGTGGCTGGTCACGACGGTGCCGTCGGCGACGGCGAGGATCTCGTCGCCGTAGATGTGGTAGCTGCGGGGGTCCTGCCGCGGGCCGACGTAGATCCGGTTCTCGGCGTCCACCTGCTCGTAGTCGATCGCGAAACGCTGCGACAGCCACGAGGACCCGTTGAGGGGCAGGGCCGCGCGGGTGTGCCGGACGGCGCCGCAGCAGCCGTCCGCCGCGAGGTACCCCTCCCCCCGCAACGGCGGGGCGAGGACCGGCAGGGTCCGGTCGTCGACGGGCGTCTCGGCCACCACCGTGGTCACCGGCGCGGCGGAGGCCACAGTGGTCGTGAGGCGCTGCTGCAGGCGGTACTGGTTCACCGTGTACGGGCCGTAGGTCTCGGTGAGGCCGTAGACGTGCACGATCCGGAAGCCCATCTGCTCCATCTGCAGGATCGTCGTGGGGCTCGGCGGCGCGCCGGCGGTGGTGACCACGAGCCGGTAGTCCAGCTC
>NZ_JACBXB010000628.1 GCF_013870575.1 Pseudonocardia pini | reverse complement strand
GGCTCTACCGGTGAGTCCGTGTCGGGCAGCGCCCGCGGGGTAGCCCCGGTCCGTGAACGACACACGAACCCGACAGCTGCTGACCGACGAGCTGGACCGCCTGGGGAACGAGCTGGGCGGCGAGTCCGCCGACGAGGCGGCCCGTCGGGAGCAGTCCGCCGAGGAGGGCACGGCGGGCCGCGACTCGGCCGACGAGGGCACCGAGGCCCGGGAGGCCGCCGAGGGCGAGCAGGCGGCCGAGACCCTGCGCCGCCGGCGTCGGACGATCGAGGAGGCCCTGACCCGGCTCGACGAGGGCACCTACGGGACCTGCAGCGTGTGCGGCGCGACGATCGACGACGAGCGTCTCCGGGCGCGCCCGGAGGTGAACACCTGTCGCGAGCACGCGTGACGGTGCCAACCCACCGCTACGGTTCGGTCGGGGAACGCACCGAGGGGGATTCGTGAGCGACGATCTCGAGCTGCTCGACGCCTACTGGCGGGCGGCGAACTATCTGTCGGTGGGGCAGATCTACCTGCTGGACAACCCGCTGTTGCGGGAGCCGCTGCGGGCGGAGCACGTGAAGCCGCGGCTGTTGGGGCACTGGGGGACCACTCCGGGGCTCAACCTGCTGTATGCGCACATGAACCGGGTGATCCGGGAGCGGGACCTCGAAGCGCTGTACGTGACGGGTCCGGGTCACGGCGGGCCCGGGCTGGTCGCCAACGCCTACCTGGAGGGCACGTACTCGGAGATCTACTCGTCGGTCACCGAGGACGTGGACGGGTTGCGGGCGTTGTTCCGGCAGTTCTCCTTCCCGGGTGGGATCCCGAGTCATGTGGCGCCGGAGACGCCGGGGTCGATCCACGAGGGCGGTGAGCTCGGCTACGCCCTGCTGCACGCTTACGGTGCGGTGTTCGACAACCCGGACCTGCTGGCGTTGTGCGTGGTCGGGGACGGTGAGGCGGAGACCGGGCCGTTGGCGGCGAGCTGGCACTCGAACAAGTTCCTCGACCCGCGCCGCGACGGTGTCGTGCTGCCGGTGCTGCACCTCAACGGTTACAAGATCGCCAACCCGACGGTGCTGGCCCGGATCCCGCAGGACGAGCTGGGTGCGTTGATGCGCGGCTACGGGTACGCGCCGCGGTTCGTCACCGGTGACGAGCCCGCGGCGGTGCACGAGGAGCTGGCGGCGACCCTGGACGAGGTGCTCGACGACATCGCCGCGATCAAGGTGGACCCGCCCGCGGGGCGCCCGGCGTGGCCGATGCTGGTGTTGCGCACGCCGAAGGGGTGGACGGGGCCGAAGGTGGTCGACGGGAAGCAGGTGGAGGGCACCTTCCGCGCCCATCAGGTCCCGCTGGCCGGCACCCGCACGGACGAGGGGCATCGCGCGCAGCTCGAGGAGTGGCTGCGCAGCTACCGTCCCGAGGAGCTGTTCGACGAGGATGGGCGGCTGGTCCCGGAGCTGCGCGCGCTGGCCCCGGCGGGCGAGCGGCGGATGAGTGCGAACCCGCACACCAACGGCGGGCTCGTCCTGCGCGACCTCGCGATGCCGGACTTCCGCGAGCACGCCGTGCCGGTCGAGCGACCCGGTGTCGAGAGCAGCTCGGCGACCGCGGTCACCGGCGGGTTGCTGCGGGACGTCATGGCGCGCAACGGTGACCGGTTCCGGTTGTTCGGGCCGGACGAGGTGGCGTCGAACCGGCTGCAGGCGGTCCTGGAGGTGACCGGCCGGACCTGGGACGCCGAGCTGCTGCCGGGAGACGACCGTCTCGCCCCGGACGGCCGGGTGATGGAGGTGCTCTCGGAGCACCTGTGCCAGGGCTGGCTGGAGGGGTATCTGCTGACCGGCAGGCACGGGGTGTTCACCAGCTACGAGGCGTTCATCCACATCGTCGACTCGATGCTCAACCAGCACGCGAAGTGGCTCAAGACCACGAGGTCGATCCCGTGGCGGGCGCCGTTGGCGTCGTTGACCTATCTGTTGTCGAGCCATGTGTGGCGTCAGGACCACAACGGGTTCTCCCACCAGGACCCGGGTTTCCTCGACCACGTGATCAACAAGAAGGCCGAGATCACCCGGGTGTACCTGCCGCCGGACACCAACACCCTGCTGTCCACGATGGACCACTGTCTGCGGTCGCGGCACTACGTCAACGTCGTGGTGGCGGGCAAGCAGCCGCAGCTGACCTACCTGTCGATGGACGAGGCGATCGCCCACTGCGCCCGCGGGCTGGGGATCTGGGACTGGGCGGGCAGCACCGACGGGGAGCCCGACGTCGTGCTCGCCTGCTGTGGGGACGTGCCCACGCTGGAGACCCTCGCCGCGGCCAAGCTGCTGCGTGAGCACTGCCCGCAGCTGAGGGTGCGGGTGATCAACGTGGTGGACCTCATGCGGTTGCAGCCCGACCGTGAGCACCCGCACGGTCTGTCGGACAAGGAGTTCGACGCGCTGTTCACCCCGGACAAGCCGGTGGTGTTCGCGTTCCACGGCTATCCGTGGCTGATCCACCGGCTCACCTACGCCCGGCGCAACCACCACAACCTGCACGTGCGCGGGTACAAGGAGGAGGGCACCACCACCACGCCCTTCGACATGGTGATGCTCAACGACCTCGACCGGTTCCACCTGGTCATGGACGTGATCGACCGGGTCCCGAGCCTCGGGTCCGAGGCCGCGTCCCTGCGCCAGCGGATGTCCGACGCCCGCCTCGCCGCCCGCCGCTACACCCGCGAGCACGGGGAGGACGACCCGGCCATCGCGAACTGGACCTGGCAGTGAGGTCCGGCCGGTGAGGGTCCTGGTCGTCAACGCCGGGTCGTCGAGCCTGAAGCTGCGGCTGCTCGGGTCCGACGACGAGGTCGAGCGGACCGCGGACCCGGAGCCCGGCGGGGACCTGGCGGGCGTGCTGGCGGACTGGCCCGCGCCCGACGCCGTCGGGCACCGGGTCGTGCACGGGGGCACCGCGTTCTCCGATCCCGTCGTGGTGGACGGGTCGGTGCGCGCGCGGCTGGAGGAGCTGACCGCGCTCGCCCCGTTGCACCAGCCGAAGTCCCTCGAAGGGCTCGACGCCGTGTCGGACCTGCTGCCGGGCGTGCCCGCGGTGGCCTGCTTCGACACCGCCTTCCACACCACGATCCCGGAGGCCGCCGCGACCTACGCGGTGCCGAAGGAGTGGCGGGAGCGGTACGCGATCCGGCGCTACGGCTTCCACGGCCTCTCCCATGCCTGGTGCTCGGCCCGCACCGCCGAGCTCACCGGCGCCCGGCGGATCGTCACCGCACACCTGGGCGCCGGGGCGTCGCTGGCGGCGGTGGTCGACGGCCGGAGCGTCGACACCACCATGGGGTTCACCCCGCTCGAGGGGCTGGTCATGGCGACGCGGTCCGGCAC
>NZ_JACBXB010000627.1 GCF_013870575.1 Pseudonocardia pini | reverse complement strand
ACGTGCCGCAGCAGTTCGCGCCGGTCGCAGGCTACGAGGCCCCGCAGGTCGCGGCCACGGCGCCCGTGACGCGCAACGGCCTCGCGCTCGCCGCGGTCATCTGCGGCGCGGTCGGGATCCTGTTCGGGTTCATCCCGCTCACCTTCTGGGTCGCGGGAGTGCTGGCCGTCGTGGCGATCCCGCTGGCCCTGGCCTCGCTGGGCCGGGCGAAGCGGGGCGAGGCCTCCAAGGGGCTGACCTGGACCGGGCTCGCGGCCGGTGTCGTGGCGCTCGTGCTGGCCGTCGTGGGCGCGGTCATCTTCTTCACCGCGGTCAGCGAGCTGTCGGACAGCCTGCAGCAGACCTCGGACCAGCTCAACCAGACCTCGGCCGAGTGGACCGCGTACAACGACTGCATCCAGGCCGCAGGCACCGACCTGAACAAGATGAACGCCTGCCGACTGCCTGGCTGATCCGGCCCGGCCTGCGGGGCGCCATCCCCCATTCGGCCTAGACTCCGCGCATGGCGGACCCAGCGCTGCGGCCCGGTGGCTTCGTGCTGGGTCTCCCGGTGCGGCTGATGCTGGCTGCCGCCGTGGTGCTGGCCAACCTCGGCGGCGCGGTGGTCGTGTTCGCGTTGTCCGCCTGGGTCGTCCCGCAGGGCCGGGTCGCGGACCCCACGGACGCGCGGTTGCTGAACACCGCGGTCGTGGCCGGGTACCTGCTCGTCGCCACGCCGGCGGGGATCCTGCTGGGCCGCAGGCTCTTCGTGCTCCGCGGGCGGGCGGCCCGCCGGGACCCCGCGCGCCGGGCACGGCGGCTGGTGCTCTTCGGCCCCCTGCGGATCGTCGTGATGCTGGCCGTCCTCTGGGGCGGTGCCGTGGTCCTCTTCGGCCTGGTCAACCTCCGCTTATCCTGGCGGCTGGCCCTGTCCGTCGCCGAGACGATCACGGTCGGCGGGATCGCCACCTGCTCGTTGTCCTACCTGCTGAGCGAGCGGATCCTGCGCGGCCCGGCCTCGGTGATCCTCGCGGGCGAACCGCCGCGCAGCCGGGCGTTGCCCGGGGTCCTGCTCCGCCCGGTGCTGTTCTGGGCGCTGGGCACCGCGGTGCCGGTCGTCGGGCTGCTGCTCGGCGGGGTGTCCGCGCTGGTGTTCCAGGACGTCACCGTCGACCGGCTCGCGGTGATGATCCTGGCGATCGGCGGCGCGGCCCTGCTCGCAGGCGTCCTGACGACGGTCGGTGCCGCCCGCGCCGCCGCCGACCCCGTCATCTCCGTGCGCCGCGCGATGCAGCGGGTCGAGCGGGGTGACCTCGACGTCTCCGTGCCGGTCTACGACCACACCGAGCTGGGCAGGCTGCAGGCGGGCTTCAACACCATGGTCGAGGGACTTCGCGAGCGGGAGCGGATCCGCGACCTGTTCGGCAGGCACGTCGGGCGGGAGGTCGCGCGGGCGGCGACCGCCGCGGACGGGGTGGAGCTGGGCGGGGAGGTCCGGCGGGTCGCGGTGGTGTTCGTCGACCTCGTCGGCTCGACGGCGATGGCGGCGGAACGCCCGCCCGCGGAGGTCGTCGAGCTGCTCAACCGGTTCTTCGCGGTGGTCGTCGAAGCGGTCGAGCGGCACGGCGGCTGGATCAACAAGTTCGAGGGCGACGCCGCCCTGGCCGTCTTCGGCGCGCCCAACCCCGTCGCGGATCCCGCGGGCAGCGCCCTCGCCGCCGCCCGGGAGCTGAGCGAGCAGCTGGGCAGGCGGATGCCGGAGGTCACCGCGGGCATCGGCGTCTCCGCGGGGGACGCGGTGGCGGGCAACGTCGGCGATCCCCGCCGCTACGAGTACACCGTGATCGGCGATCCGGTGAACGAGGCCGCCCGCCTCACCGACCTCGCCAAGACGCTCGGCGGCGTCGCGGCCTCGGGGAGGGCGCTCTCCCTCGCCGATCCGGTCGAGGCCGCCCGCTGGGAGCGCGGTGACGCGGTGGTGCTGCGCGGCCGTCCGACCCCTACCGAGGTCGCCTGCCCGGTCACGGCGTGAGGACGGCGAGGACGCCCGCGGGCAGCGCGACGGTGGGCCCGCCGACTCGCCCACCTGCTCGACGACGCCTCGTTAACACCCGCGACCACCGGCCCGTGACCGGTGGGGGAGGGAGCGCCATGTCGAGGTACGGGGGACGGAGGACCGGGATGCCCGGTCTGCTCGAGGACGACGAGGGCTACCGCGTCTACGACCCGGCGCTCACCGCGGGCGGGTCGTTCACGGTGGAGGACGGCGGCGATCTGCGGCACCGCCGGTCCGGGCTGCACGGGTTCGTGGCGCTCACGATCGCGCTCGCCGTGGGCGTCGGCACGGTCCTCGCGCTCGGCGACACCTGGTGGGCGGACGTCCTGTGGGGGGTCGGCAGCGCGTCGGCCGCGTTCGTGCTGGTCGCCGTGCTGTTGCCGACGGACCCGCAGGTCGCCTACCGCAAGGGGCGGGGCCGGGAGGCGTTCGTCGCGTCGGGCGGCGATCCGCGCGCCACCCGGGTCTGCGGGCTCGCGGCGGAGATCGCGGAGACCGAGTCCTTCCGCACCGGCCAGGTCGACGCCGACCGCCTGATCCCGCAGACGGTGTGGTCGGCGGTGAACCGCGCACTCCGGCTCGCGGAGCTGACCGACCGGGTCGCCGCGGACCGCGCGGCCGGTCACCCCGTCGAGCGCGCGGAGACCGAGGTGCGGGCCGTGCTCGCGGAGCTGGACCAGGTCGAGGCGAACCTGCGGGAGCTCGCCGTCGTCGCGCGGGAGCTGGACGCCCGACCGGTCACTCACCTCGGCGGCGGGGACCCCGGTGTGGCGGCCTCGCACGAGGTGCTGGCGCACGCGAAGGCCCTCCGCGACCTGCGCTGACGCCCTGGACGGAGCGGGTCAGCCCGCCAGCACGCGGACCGGGCGACGGGTGCGGGAGGCCCCCGCGACCTGATGGGCGAGCTGTGGGATCGGGAGTGGGCGGCGCCGGGTCACCGTGGCCGCCGCGACCCCCGGGAGCTGCACGAACGGGTAACGGTTGGCCAGCTCGCCCACCCGCGCGCAGGCCTCCTGGCCGAACCGGGCGACGTCCGCCTGCGTCCACGAGGGGAGGACGGCGAGGAAGTCGTCCCGGCCCATCCGGACCACCGTGTCGACCTCGCCGAGCATCCCGCCGACGGAGCTCGCGACCCCCTGCAGGGCGGCCAGCTCCGCGCGCAGCCCGTGCTGCGCCCGGACCTCGGACACCCCGAGCACGCGCAGTAGCACGAGCCCGATCGGGAGGGTGCCCTCGCCGAGGCCGCGGGTCCACCGGTCGAGGAACGAGATCGTGTGCAGCCCGGTCCGCGGGTCGCGATCGGCCTCCTCCAGGGCGGCCAGCCGGGCCTCGGCGCGGATCCG
>NZ_JACBXB010000626.1 GCF_013870575.1 Pseudonocardia pini | reverse complement strand
CCGGTGGAGGAGCCCCGCAGCCCGTTCCGTCCGGTCCTGGCCGCGCTCGACCGCGCCGAACGGATGCTGGTCCCGCGCTGGGTGCACCGCATCCTGCTGATCCTGGGGTCGGTGCTGCTCGGGCTCGCCTCCCTGGTCGGGCTGGTGATCCTGACAGCCCTGCTGACCGGCGACCCGGACCTGGAGCTCGTGCTGGACGACACCACGATCGCCCCCGGGACCCGCCCGCCCGCGCTCGTGCTGACCTCGGCGGGGGAGGCGCTCGTCGGGGTCCTGCTGCTGGTCGGGGCCGGGGCGCTGCTGGTGGGACGGGACCGGGCCGGGGTCCGGCTCTGCCGGATCGGACTGGTGGTGGCGTTGGCGGGGGTGAACGTCGCCCTCGGGTACCTGGACGCGGAGCTGGTGGTGGTCGCCGTCGTCGTCGAGCTGGGGTTGTTGTGGCTCGCCGGTCGGTACCGCACGCGGTTCCTGCGCGACGGTCCGTGATCATGGACGCCGCACATCCTCAATTCGTGGGAAAAACGCCCTGATCGGGAGGCCGGCGTCGTTCGTTCGGACCTGTTCGGAAAAGGATCTCCCTGGCAGGGTCGCGCGCATGGACGCACAGGACATCCGTCGTGCCTACCTCGACCTGTTGGCCGCCGACGGGCACGCCATCGTGCAGCGTGCCCCGATCGTCCTGCGCGACGACCCGACCACGCTGTTCACCGGCTCCGGCATGCAGCCGCTGCTGCCGTACCTGCTCGGCGCGGACCACCCCGAGGGCTCCCGGCTCGCCGACGTGCAGCCCTGCCTGCGCGCGCAGGACATGGACGAGGTCGGCGACAACCGGCACACCACCTTCTTCGAGATGCTCGGCAACTGGAGCCTCGGCGACTACGAGAAGGCCGAGCAGATCCCGCGGCTCTTCCACTTCCTCGTCGACGTCGTGGGCCTGGACCCGAACCGCATCTACGTGTCCTGCTTCATCGGCGACGCCGAGCACGGCATCCCGCGGGACGAGCAGAGCGCCGCGATCTGGGAGCGGCTGTTCACCGAGAAGGGCGTGAGCGCCGACCGGATCGACCTCGACACCGAGGAGTACGGCAACGACCACGGGTCGAACGGCGCCCGGATCGCCTTCTACGGCCACAAGAACTGGTGGAGCCGCTTCGGCGGGCCGGACGAGATGCCCGCGGGGGACCCGGGCGGCCCGGACTCCGAGGTCTTCTACTACTTCCCGCAGGTCGAGCACGACACCGCGTTCGGGAGGTACCCCCACCAGAACTCCGACGGCGGGCAGTACCTGGAGATCGGCAACTCGGTCTTCATGACCTTCCGCAAGACGGAGGAGGGCGGCTTCGCGGAGCTGCCGCGGCACAACGTCGACTTCGGCGGCGGGCTCGAGCGGATCGCGGCGTCGTCGATCGACAGCCCGGACGTCTACCGGATCAGCCTGGTCTGGCCGATCATCGAGAGGCTGCAGGAGGTCTCGGGCAAGTCCTACGAGGAGGCCACCGAGGCGATGCGCGTGGTGGCCGACCACATCCGCGGGGCGGCGTTCCTGGCGTCGGACGGGGTGAAGCCGGGCAACTCCAAGCAGGGCTACGTGATGCGCAGGCTCGTCCGCCGCGCGCTGCGCTACGGCCTGGACCTGGAGCTGACCGCCGGCGTGGCCGCCGACCTGGTGCCGATCGTGGGGCAGCTGTACGCGGACGTCTACCCCGAGGTCGCGGAGCAGCAGGACGTGATCATCGCGGTGCTGCAGAAGGAGGAGAAGCAGTTCGCGCGGACCCTCCGCAAGGGCCTGTCGATGCTGCGGCGGCTCAACCGGCAGGGTGAGACCGTGACCGGCAGCCACCTCTTCGAGCTGCACGACACCTTCGGCATGCCGATCGAGCTGAGCCTCGAGGAGGCGCAGCGCAAGGAGTACGCGCTCGCCGAGGACTGGCAGAAGGTGTTCGACGAGCTCATGTCCGAGCAGCAGAACCGCTCCCGCGCGGCCGTCTGACGCAGTATGGAGCCACAACCGTCGCTCGGAGCCCCCGAGACGACGGTCATGGCTCCATGGTGCGGTCGACGACGGCGACCAGGGCCTCGCCGATCCGGGCGAGGGACTCTGCGGGGAGGGCGGCCAGGCAGACCCGGACGTCCCAGGTGGGGGCGCCGAAGCCCGCCCCCGGCAGCACGACGACGCCGTGGTCTCGGGCGAGCTGGACCGGGACCTGGGTGGGATCGGCGGCCCGCAGCCGCGCCACACCCTCCTCGCCGTGCCGCACCCGCGCCACGGCCTCCAGGTCGACGAGCGCGTAGTACAGCGTGTCCTTGCCGCCCGGCGCCTCTACGCCCAGCGGCCCGAGCAGCGCGGCCAGCCGCGCGTTCAGCTCCGTGCGCAGCGAGCCGGTGTGCGCCGCGCCCTCGGGGAACAGGTGGGCGAGGGCGAAGAAGGTCATCTGGACCTGGTCCGGCGTGGCCAGCCCGGCGATGTTGTGCAGCGCGACCTCCCGGCTGTCCGCGACCATCCGGGCCACGAACGGGAGCGCCGCGGGCTCGGCGCTGACCGAGGAGTACCGGTGGGCCGCCGCCTCCCGCTCGGCCTCGGACCTGCCGGCCAGGATGTCGTCGAGCACGGTGTCCGCGGCCACGGCGGCGAACCCGAGCCGGTTGCCCGTGGCGCCGAAGTTCTTCGAGAAGCTGTGCAGGCAGATCACGTTGCGGGGGACCTCGGCGAGCATGCCCCGGAAGCCCTCGACGAACGTGGCGTAGACGGTGTCCGCCACCAGGATCAGGTCCGGCCGCTCGGTGGCGACCAGCGCGGCGATCTCCTGGAGCCGCTCGGGCAGCATCGCCCGGGTGTCCGGGTTGCCGGGGTTGATCACCATGAAGGCCTTGATCGCCGGGTCCCGCAGGGCCTCGGTGAGCACGCCCGGCTCGAACCGGTACGCCCTGTTCGGCGCCGCCTGCACCTCGACGATCTCGAGCCCGAAGTCCGCGAGCACCGGGATCTGCAGGTAGGGCGTGAAGACCGGCGAGGCGATCGCGACCTTGTCCCCGCGCGCCAGCAGGCCGTTCTCCTTCAGGGACCGGAAGGTGTAGGCCATCGCGGCCGCCCCGCCCTCCGTGCCGAAGACGTGGAACCGGCCGGGTGGGCCCGCCTCCACCCCGGTGACGGTGACGAGGTACCGCTCGAGGACGTGCTCGCAGTGCCGCAGCATCCGGGTGGGGGAGGGGTAGCCGTCACCCAGGACGGCCCGCACCCACTCCTGGACGAGCTCGTCCGGGTCCGCGCCGAGCTCGCCGACCACCCAGTCCACGGCCGCGCCGAGGAAGCGGGCGGCCTCGGTGTCAGATGGGCCTGCTGCTGGCCGAGATGCGGCTGGTCTTCCACCGCATGACGGG
>NZ_JACBXB010000625.1 GCF_013870575.1 Pseudonocardia pini | reverse complement strand
GGCCTGGAGCATCGCATCGGTGGGTTGGAGAAGGCCGACGGGCGCGGGTCGATCTCCTACGACCCGGACAACCACGACCGGATGATGCGGCTGCGCGCGGCGAAGATCGACGGCATCGACGTCCCGGACATCACCGTGGACGACCCCTCCGGTGAGGCCGAGCTGCTGGTCATCGGCTGGGGCTCGACCTACGGGCCGATCGTGGCCGGGGCGCGGCGGGTCCGCGGGCTGGGCCACAACGTGGCCACCGCCCACATCCGCAACCTCAACCCGATGCCCGCCAACCTCGGCGAGGTGCTGCGCGGCTACCGGACGGTGCTGGTGCCCGAGATGAACCTCGGCCAGCTCGCCCTGCTGCTACGCGGCCGCTACCTCGTCGACGCCAAGTCCTACACCAAGGTCTCCGGGCTGCCGTTCAAGGCCGAAGAGCTCCAGGACGTGTTCCTGGACTACCTCACCGGAGCCCACCCGAACACCAGCGCCGGGGTGCCCGCGGGCTCGGATGCCACGAGCAACGGCTCCAGCAACGGAACCACCAGGTCAGGAGCACAGGCATGAGCACCGATCTCGGTCTCCCGTCCATCGGGGGGCTCGACCTCGTCCCCACCACGGACGCGAAGCAGACCGCCAAGGACTACACCTCCGACCAGGAGGTCCGCTGGTGCCCCGGCTGCGGCGACTACGCCGTGCTCGCCGCGGTCCGCCAGTTCCTGCCCACCCTGGGCATCCGCCGCGAGAACACCGTGTTCATCTCCGGCATCGGCTGCAGCTCCCGCTTCCCCTACTACCTCAACACCTACGGGATGCACTCCATCCACGGCCGCGCCCCCACCATCGCCACCGGGCTCGCCACGTCGCGGCCCGACCTGTCGGTGTGGGTCGTCACCGGGGACGGGGACGCGCTGTCCATCGGCGGCAACCACCTCATCCACGCCCTGCGCCGCAACGTCAACCTCAAGATCCTGCTGTTCAACAACCGGATCTACGGCCTCACCAAGGGCCAGTACTCCCCCACCAGCGAGGTCGGGAAGGTCACCAAGTCCACCCCCATGGGCTCGGTCGACCACCCCTTCAACCCCATCTCCCTCGCCCTGGGCGCCGAAGCCACCTTCGTCGGACGCGCCCTCGACAGCGACCGCAAGGGCCTCACCGAGGTCCTCGGCGCCGCCGCCGCCCACCGCGGCACCGCCCTGGTCGAGATCTTCCAGGACTGCCCCATCTTCAACGACGGCTCCTTCGACCTGCTGCGCAAGCCGGAGACCAAGGACCAGCGCCTGGTCCCCATCCGCCACGGCGAACCCATCGTCTTCGGGCCCGCCGACGACCGCCAGGCCGTCGTCCAGGACGGGCTACGGCTCACCGTCGTCCCCGCCGCGAGCGTGGACGAGTCGAAGATCGTGGTGCACGACGCCGCCAACCACGAACTCGCCTTCGCCCTCTCCCGGCTGTCCGACCAGGACCTCACCCACACCGTCACGGGCATCTTCCGCAACGTCGACCGCACCACCTACGACGACGCCGCCCGCGCCCAGGTCCACGCAGCCAAGGACAAGACCCCCGACGCCGACCTACAGACCCTGCTCAACGGCCGCGACACCTGGACCATCGCCGGCTGACCCGGCCCACCACCCCGCACGACCCACGGAGACCCAGTGCCCAGCACCGTCACCGCCCTCGCCGTCCCCGGCGCGGGCAAGCCCTTCGAGCGCACCACGATCACCCGCCGCGATCCCCGCCCCCACGACGTCGTCGTCGAGATCGCCTACTGCGGCATCTGCCACTCGGACATCCACCAGGCCCGCGGCGAGTGGTATGAGGGCATCTTCCCGATGGTCCCGGGCCACGAGATCGCAGGCACCGTCACCGCCGTCGGCGGCGGAGTGACCCGGTTCGCGGTCGGGGACCGGGTCGGCGTCGGCTGCTTCGTGGACTCCTGCCGCGAGTGCGAGAGCTGCCGGGCGGGCGAGGAGCAGTACTGCGCGCGCGGCGAGGTCGGGACCTACGCGGCGCGGGACCACACGGGCGAGCCGACCTACGGCGGCTACAGCCGCGGCATCGTGGTCGACGAGGACTACGTGCTGCGCATCCCGGACGGGCTCGGCCTCGACGTCGCCGCGCCCCTGCTGTGCGCGGGCATCACGGTCTACTCCCCGCTCGTCCGGTGGGGAGTGGGGCCGGGCAGCCGGGTCGCCGTGGTCGGCATGGGCGGCCTGGGCCACCTGGCGGTGCAGATCGCCGCGGCCCTCGGCGCCGAGGTCACGGTGCTGAGCCAGACCCTGGCCAAGGAGGCCGACGGTCTCCGGCTGGGCGCCGTCCGATACGCCGCGACCGCGGACCCGGAGACCCTGCCCCGCCTGCGGAGCGCGTTCGACCTGGTGCTGAGCACGGTGTCGGCGACCCAGGACCTGGACGCCCACCTCGCCCTGCTGCGGGTCGGCGGGACGCTGGTCAACGTCGGGCTCCCGCCCGGTCCGGCGTCCTACCGCCCGTACTCGCTCGCAGGCGGACGGCGCACCCTGGCGGGCTCCAAGATCGGCGGCATCCGCGAGACCCAGCAGATGCTGGACTTCTGCGCGGAGCGAGGGCTCGGCGCGGAGATCGAGACCGTCTCCGTGGACGAGGTCGACGGTGCGTACGACCGCGTCGTCACCGGGGACGTGCGCTACCGCTTCGTCATCGACGTGGCCGGGCTCGGCGAGGCCGGGTGAGCGCCGAGCCGGTGGTCCTCGTGATCGGCTCGGTCAACACCGACCTGATCGTGGACGTCGTCGACCTCCCGCGACCGGGCAGCACCGTCTCCGCGACCGGGCACCGCCACGACGTCGGCGGCAAGGGTGCCAACCAGGCCATCGCGGCGGCGACGGCCGGAGCCCGGACGAGGTTCGCAGGCCGGGTCGGCGACGACGCCGCGGCGGGCAGGGTGCTGGCCGGGTTGCGCGCGGCCGGGGTCGACACCGCCCTGGTCGAGTCGGTGTCCGGCAGGGACACCGGCAGCGCCCTGGTGAGCGTGGACCGCAGCGGCGAGAACGCGATCGTGGTGCTGCCCGGCGCGAACGCCGCCATGTCGCCGGACGACGTCCTGCGGTGGGAGGACGAGATCGAGTCCGCGACCGTCGTCGTCTGCCAGGGGGAGCTGCCTCCCGAGACCGTCGCCGCGACGCTGCGCGCAGCGGCCCGGCTCGGCACCCGTGCGGTCTGCAACCTCGCACCGGTCCTCGACGTCCCCGACGCCGTGCTCGCGACGGCCGATCCCCTCGTCCTCAACGAGCACGAGGCGCGGGACCTGCTCGGGCGCCCGACGAGCGGTCCCCGGTCCGCGGCGGAGGCGCTGCACGAACGCCTGGGCTGTGTCGTGGTCGTGACGGCGGGCGCGGCGGGTGCGGTACTCGCGGGAC
>NZ_JACBXB010000624.1 GCF_013870575.1 Pseudonocardia pini | reverse complement strand
GAAGGCCCACAGCGCGGTGAGCAGCACGAGCTCGGCGACCTCGTCCGACCCGCAGGTCGCCAGCAGCTCCGACAGCCGGGTGGGCTCGGTGCGCGCGGGCAGCAGGACCTCCCGCGCGGCCTCGACGACGACCGCGGGATAGCGCTGCACGTCCTCCGCGGAGCCGTCGTCGGCCTCCGCGAGCCCCACCTCCTCGGGCACCGGCTCGACCGTCTCCCGCTGCCGCGGCGGCGCCCAGAGCTGGTCCACCAGGTCGTCGAACCGGACGAGCCGGGGCACGCTGACCCCGAGCGTCCGGTCGGCGAACGCCGTGGTCACGGGCTCGGCCTGCTCGCGGGGGAGGTCGAGGACCGGGCGCAGCACGTCGTCCCCCAGCGCCAGCAGCCGCAGCCGACGCCGCCGCGCCAGCCGCTGCCGGACCTGCGCGGAGAGGAACACCTCGCGGGCGCCGACCAGCCGCCGTTCGAGATCGAGATGGACCTGCCGGACCCGGCTCAGCAGGTCGACGATCCGCCCCGAGGCGGCGCGCACGTCCGCGGACGTCGCTGAGCCTCCGGCGTCGAGCCCGCTCTGCACGTGCTCGAGGAACCGGTCGTCCTCCGCGATCCGCTCCTCGACGTGCCTGCGGGCGACCGCGAGCCGCTCCGGGACGTCGACCAGCCAGTCGTGCGTGCCGACGTCTCGCCGGGTCGCCTCGAGCAGCTCGGACAGGGTCGCGGAGATGCCCACCGAGGTGCGCTCGGCCTGCGCGGCGGTGCGGACGGCGGCGTCGAACCGGCGGTCGTCGAGCTGGCGCTGCAGCACGTGGGCGAGGGCGCGGTCCGCGTCCTCCAGGTCGACGTCCAGCCCGTGCAGGAACAGCGTGATCGCCTGGTCCGACGCCGTGAGCACCGGCCCGTACTCCGCCTCGCGCAGCGACAGCAGCCGGAAGCTGTAGGGCTCGCGGACGACCTGCTCGCCGGAGAGGTCCGCGAACCAGTAGGTGAAGCGACGGTGCTCGTGCGCCTCGTTGAGCAGGCCCTTCAGCACCACCTGCGCGACGTCTCGCGCCCGGCCCGCCCGCTCCGGGCGCATCCGCGCGGCGAGGCCGGTCAGCTCGTCCGCGACCTCGTCGAGGGTCGCCTCCCGGGCGAACCCCATCGACCCGACGACGACGTCCACCGCCGCGAGCGCGAGCTGCCGGAGATCGAACTCCTCGTCCGCCACCCCGGCGTGGGCGGCGTTGCGCACCAGCCGAGAGATCGGGTCGGTGAGGGTCAGCGCGCGCCAGCGGGCCCGCGCGGTGGCGTCCGCCGCGGGCGACACCACCGGGCCTGCCGTCATGCCCACGACTCTAGGAGGGGACACCGACAGGCGGTTCTCAGGCCCCTCACACCTCGGAAAGGGACACTCGGGGAGGAAACCGAAAGGAGTCCACCGTGATCGCCTCCCTCCTCGGGCTGCTGCTGGTGCTGTTCCAGCTGGTCCTGCTCGCGCGGGTGGTCGTCGACTGGGTCGGGGTGCTGTCGCCGGGAGGCGGCGGCTCCGCGATGTACCAGGCCCGACGGATCACCCACGGCGTCACCGAACCGGTGATCGCCCCGGTCCGACGCGTCGTGAAGCCGGTCCAGCTCGGCGGGATCAGCCTCGACCTCGCGTTCATCATCGTGTTCGTGGGCGTGCTGATCCTGCGCACGGTGCTGGTGCCGCTGATCCCGTTCTGACCGGCCGTATCCTCACCGGGTGAGGAGGAGGCGGCCCGCACCGCTGCCGCAGCGGCACGGGCTCGACCCGGTGCGGCTGCGCACCCCGGACTCCGGCCCCTGGTCCACGCTGCGCGAGCACCTCGTCGAGCGGTTGCCGCGGGTGGCCCCGGAGCGGGTGGCCGAGATGCTGGCGGAGGGCCGGATCGTCGACGAGTCCGGTCCGCTGACCGTCGACTCCCCGTTCGTCCCCGCCTCGTTCGTCTGGTTCCACCGCGACCTGCCGCAGGAGGTGCCGGTCCCCTTCGAGATCGGGATCGTGCACCGGGACGCGGACCTGCTCGTGGTCGACAAGCCGCACTTCCTCGCCACCATCCCGCGCGGGCGGCACGTGCTGGAGACCGCGCTCGTGCGGCTGCGGCGCGAGCTGGACCTGCCCCTGCTGGCGCCCGCCCACCGGCTGGACCGGGTCACGGCGGGCCTCGTGCTGTTCGTCGTCCGGCCCGAGCTGCGCGGCCGTTACCAGACGCTGTTCCGGGACCGCAGGGTCGAGAAGACCTACGAGGCGGTGGCGGGGTACCGCCCGGACCTGGAGCTGCCGTGCACCGTGCGCAGCCGGATCGTGAAGGAGCGCGGGGTGATCCGCGCCTACGAGGAGCCCGGCGAGCCGAACGCGGAGACCACGGTGGAGCTCCTCGCCCACCATGGGGACCGCGGGTACTACCGGCTGCACCCGCACACCGGGCGGACCCACCAGCTCCGGCTGCACCTCGCCGGGCTGGGGGTGCCGATCCTCCACGACGACTTCTACCCCGAGCTGCACGAGACCCCCCTCGACGACTTCACCGCGCCGCTGCAGCTGCTCGCCCGCCGGTTGGCGTTCACCGACCCGGTCAGCGGCGAGCCCCGGCGGTTCGAGAGCGGGCTGCGGCTCGCCGCGTGGACGGACGCGGTGGGTGACGAGCCGAACGGCGGCGTGTCGCGCTCGCCTCCTCGATTCTGAGGACGCACTGCGGCGTTCGGCCCAGCAACCCGGGGCGACGGCAGCAGTGCCCGACCGCTCGGCGCGCGGGCGACGTCGCGGACCGTGACCGCCTCTCAGTCAGACAACGCGCGGTACCGCCGGGTTCGTAGTGTCCGACCTGCGGTTCCCGTTCCCGGCGTACGCCCCCCGCCGCCGGGGGCGGGACCCGTACACCGCTCCCCGGCGTACAACTCCAAGGACATCCCCACGATGACGCTCCCCCGTCTCCTTCGTGCGGCCGCGCTCACCGGCGCGGCCGCCCTCACCCTGACCCTGTCGGCCTGCAGCTCGACCGGTTTCGTCGACGCCCGTGACGCGCTCCCCGCGGGCGCGGCCGCCTCCACCGGAGGTGCCGCGGGCGCCACCACGGTCCCGACCGGCGGCCTCGGCACCGGCGTGACCGCCGTCGGCACCGTGGTGACCACGGACGGCTTCACCGTCTACCGCTTCGAGAGCGACCAGACCTCCCCCTCCCGGTCGACCTGTGTCGCGGACTGCGCGGCGAAGTGGCCGCCGGTCAAGGGCGACGGCCAGCCCGCCCTGCAGGGCATCCCGTCCGGCCTGGTCGGGACGGTCGGCAGGCCCGACGGCACCCAGCAGCTGACCCTGAACGGCTGGCCGCTCTACCGGTACGCGGGCGACTCCAAGCCCGGCGAGGCCAACGGCGAGGGCGTCGGCGGGTCCTGGGCG
>NZ_JACBXB010000623.1 GCF_013870575.1 Pseudonocardia pini | reverse complement strand
GCGTGACGGGGAAGCGGCGCAGGCCCGCGTCGGGCTGGGAGAGCCTGACCCCGACGGAGCTGCAGGTCGCGGAGCTGGTCGGGCAGGGGATGACGAGCCCGCAGATCGCCACCCGGCTCTACGTCTCGCCGCGCACCGTGCAGACCCACATCTCGAACAGCCTGCGCAAGCTCGGCCTCTCCTCCCGCGTCGAGCTCGCGACGACGGTGGCGCGGCACCGCTGAGCTACGGCCCCGCCGAGGTGTGCCAGGGCACCAGCACCCGGCGGGCCCCCGCGACGGTCCCGTGCAGCACCACCCCGAGCAGGGTGAGCAACAGGATCGCCGCGAACATCCGCGGGGTGTCGAGGGCGTTCATCGCCACGACCACCAGGTGCCCGAGCCCCGCGCTACCGCCGAGGAACTCCCCCACCACCGCGCCGATCACCGCGAACACGACGGCCGTCTCGGCCCCGGTCAGCACGGCGGGCGCGGCCGTCGGCAGGTCGAGGCTGCGGAGCGTGGCCCACCGCGAGGCCCCGAGCTCGCGCAACACGTCCCGGTGCCCCGGGTCGACGGAGCGCACACCGAGCAGCACGTTCATCGTGATCGGCAGGAAGGCCAGCAGCGCCGCCAGCACGATCTTCGACCCGGGCCCGAACCCGAACCAGAGCACGAAGATCGGCACGAGGGCCACCTTCGGCACGACCTGGAAGGCCACCAGGGCCGGCCGGGCGGCCCGCTCCAGCCACCGCAGCCGCCCGAGCGCCACCCCGACCACCAGCCCCGCGCCCAGCGCGAGGCCGAACCCCCCGACCACCTCGACCGCCGTGACACCGGCCTCCCGCCAGGTCGCCGGATCACGGACCAGGGCGACGAACGCCTCCCCGACGGCCGCCGGGGACGGGAGCACGAAGGGCGACGCACCGGCCGCGACGGCCAGCCACCAGGCGCCGAGCAGCACCCCCACGGTGACCAGCGCACCGAGCAGGCCGGTCGCGCGCCCCGTCATCCGTCGGCCGCCTCGAGCTCGGCCCGCACCCGTCGGACGACGGCCTGGAACTCCGGCGCGCTGGTGTCCGTGCGCGGCCGCGGCAGCGAGACGTCCACCACGGCGGCCACCCGGCCCGGCCGCGGGGTCAACAGCACGACCCGGTCGGCCAGGAACACGGCCTCCGGGATGGAGTGGGTCACGAAGACCACCGTGGACCGCGTCCGGGTGTGCAGGTCCTGCAGGTCGGCGGTCATCGTGTCCCGGGTGAGCGCGTCGAGGGCGCCGAACGGCTCGTCCATCAGCAGGATCGCGGGGTCCCGGATCAGCGCCCGGGCGATCGAGGCGCGCTGGCGCATCCCGCCGGACAGCTCCCGGGGCATCGCCGTCTCGAAGCCCGCCAGCCCGAGACCGCGACACAGGTCCTCCGCCCGGTGCCTGCGCTCCGCCCGTCCGACGCCGAGCAGACGCAGCGGCAGCCCCACGTTGTCCCGCACGGAGTACCAGGGGAAGAGGTTCGGGTCCTGGAACACCATCCCGACCGGGGCGAAGGCGGCGGGGTCCCGGGAACCCGCGCGCCACGGGTCGGTCCCGTCCACCTCGATCCGCCCGCGGGTGGGGCGCACGAGACCGGCCAGGATCCGCAGCAGCGTCGACTTCCCGCAGCCCGACCGGCCGACCACCGCCACGAACTCCCCCTCCGCCACCTCGAGGTCGACGTCGACGAGGGCCCTGGTCGCGGCGCCGCGCCTCCGGGCGTGGTCGTGGCCCACCCCAGCCGTGCGCAGCACCGGGCTCAGGGGCCGAGCGGGTGCAGCCATGCCTGCGGATCCTGACCCGCCGGGACGAGCCCCTGGCCCGAGACCTCGGCGTACGCGGCCGTCCACCGGTCGGCGGAGGTCACGACCCGCGGGGACCCCCAGGACGCGACGTACGCGTCGAGACCGGCCTTCACGACGGCGGGGTCCGCCAGCGACGGCACCGTGTACCGCGAGGTGATCACCTTCGTGGTCTCGGCGTACCCGGTGGGGGCGTCGGCGGCGACGAAGTCCATCGCGTCCCGGATGGCGGCGAGGTAGCGGCGGAGCCGGTCCTCGGTGGCCGGGTCGGCGAGCTGGTCGGCCGCGGCGACGAAGACCTGCGCACCAGCCGAGACCACGGAGTTGGGATCGAGGACCACGGCCTCGGGCCGGGTGTGCTGGAGGACCGTGGCGGTGTCCAACGGCGTCATGTAGGCGTCGATGCGCCCGGCGGTGACCAGGTCGAACACCCCGGGCGCGAGCCCGACGACCTCGCGTCGGACGGAGGCGGGATCGACGCCGCCGCGGGCGAGCACGAGGTTCAGCGTCCACTCGCTGGTCCCGCCCTGCGACGGGATGCCCACCGTCTTGCCGACCAGGTCCGCGGGCGTCCGGACCGGCGCGCGCGTGCTCGACGCGATCCGCACCGGCCCCAGCGCCTGCTCGGTGCCCACGACCCGCAGGGGGGCGCCGCGGGCGCCGACGGCGACCATCGTCTCGATGTCACCCAGCCTGGTCAGCACGGCCGACCCGCCCAGGACGGCCTGCAGGGCGGCGGGCGACCCCTGCAGCGCCTGGTAGTCGACCTCGAGGCCGTGGCGGGCGAAGTCCCCCCTCGCCGTCGCGACCATCTCCGGCGCGTAGGACATGGACTCGATCGGGGCCGTGGTCACGACCGTGATCCGCTCCACGGCCGCGGCACCGGTGGACCCGGCGGGCGCGGAGCAGCCGACGAGCACGGCGATCGCGGCCAGCGCGGCCGTCAGCAGGCCGGTACCCCGGGACATCGCACTCCTCGCCTCGTCGATCTTTCTGGAGTTCGGCGGCGGGCGGTCCGGCATTACCTCTCACGCCGGCTCACGAGGGCCGAACGGGTCGGGGCGGCGGGCGGACCTCGGCGATCCCGAGCGCCGCCGCCGTCGCCGCCTCGGCCCGACCGCTGACGCCCAGCTTGCCGAGCACCGCCGACACGTGGTGGTCGACCGTGCGGACCGAGAGGACGAGCCGCGCGGCGATCTCCGCGTTCGTGAGCCCCGTGGCGAGCAGCCGCGGGATCTCGGTCTGCCGTGCGGTCAGCCCGGCCGGGTTGGCGCGCGTGCTCTGCTGCGGTCCACGCGGGACGTGCCGGTACCCGGCGGCCCGCAACCGCCTGCGTCCGAGGGCCGCGACGGGGCCGGCGCCCAGGTCGTCGAGCACGGTGAGGGCCTCGACCGTGGAGTCCACCGAGGACAGGAGGGCACGGGCCCGTTCGTAGGGGTCCTCGGACCACGCCGCGGCCGCGGCGGCCCCGTCCCCGCGCAGCGCCGCGGCGAACTCGTCCGGACAGCCGGGGAACGGCTCCACCCTGTCGCCCAGGCGGGCGAGCGCGGCGAGCAGCTCGCCGCGGTCCCGTTCGCGCCCGCGGCCGG
>NZ_JACBXB010000622.1 GCF_013870575.1 Pseudonocardia pini | reverse complement strand
CCACCAGCAGACCCAGGCCGGCCTGGCCCCCGGCGGTCCACCCGGCCGCCACTGCCTCCTGGCCCGCAGGCCATCCCATCCCGGTGCTCATTCCGCCCCACTTCCGTTCACGCCCGCACTCCCTGTCGAGACCGGCGGACCGCCACCCGGTCCGCCTTCCCCGCCGAGCTCGGCCGGCCGACACCGATCTCGCCAGACCTGCGCCATGGCGATCCGCCCTGCCCTCGGCGACGACCGGCCGGGCGCGGAGCGGGGATCGCGCCTCCCCTCCGGAACCCGGCCGGCCCGTCGGCCGACGCGGAACCTGCGCCCTCGGCAGGTGTCCGTGGCGTGATCGTGTCCGCTGAGCAGGTGCCTCGGCTGGAGTGGGCGAAATCCGTCCACAGGTGCCGGGATCGGTGGACAGGTCGCCGTCTGCTCGTCGCCAGGAGCCCGACCTGTCGGAGGAACGGGGTAGTGAGCGTCACCGCCCCTGGCACCCATCCGGTCGGCGCCCCGGTGTCGGACGAGGGGCAGGATCACGGCGTGCCCCGACCGATCCGCGACCCCGGGACCGCGCGGGCGGTCGTGCGGGCGGAGGTCGACCACGGCGAGGCCGAGCTGGTGGGCGACCCCGACCGGCCGCTGGGGTGGACCCTCATCGTGAACGGGACCGCGCAGTCCCACGTCGACCTCGCCGATCCCGAGCATCTCGAGTTCGAGTACGTCCGCCGGATGGGACACGTCGTCGACCTGGTCGCGGACCCGTGGACGCCGCTGCGGGCACTCCATCTCGGCGGCGGCGCATGGACATTGCCTCGGTACCTGGGCGCGACCCGACCGGGATCCGCGCAGCTCGTCGTCGAGCTCGATGCGGCGCTGATCGACCTCGTCGCCACGCGGCTGCCCGCCGAGGACACCGGGCTGGCGGTGACCAGCGGGGACGCCCGGGCGCGGCTGGCCGAGCGCCCTGCCGCCTCCGCCGACCTGCTCGTGCTGGACGTCTTCGCGGGCGCCCGCACCCCGGCCCACCTGACGTCCACGGAGTTCGTCGCGGACGTCCGGCGGGTGCTCGCGGCGGACGGCGTCTACCTCGCGAACGTCGCCGACGGCGGGGACCTCGGCTTCGCCCGGGACCAGGTCGCGACCGCGACCGAGCACTTCGCGGAGATCACCGTGATCGCCGCGCCGGACCTGTTGGCGGGCAGGCGGTTCGGCAACGTGGTGCTGGTCGCGTCGAGCCGACCGCTCCCGGTCGAGGAGCTGGCCCGCCGGACCGCCGCCGACCCCTTCCGGGCACGTGTGTTGTCAGGTCGGGAGATCCAGGACTTCACCCGCGGCGCCCAGGTCCGGCGGGACCGCTCCAGCACTCCCTCCCCGATCCCACCCGCGGGCTTCTTCGGGCAGTGAACCGGCGCCGGACCGTGCCGAGCCCGAACGGTCCCGCCGAACCCGCCGACACCACACGACCCAGGGAGGACTGGCTCCCGACGCGACCGGCCCGCGGGCTGCGGTGTCGGACTCGCGGGCCGTGGTGTCCGACTCGCGCGTCGAAAGTGAGGGACTCGCGGGCCGTGGTGTCCGACTCGCGCGTCGGAAGTGTGGGACTCGCGGGGGTGTGGGACTCGCGGTCGGGGGGCGGTGTCAGAAGGCGCCGTTGGCTATCGCTCTGCCCACGTTGGCCTGGTGTTCGGCCAGGGTGGTGGCGAAGCAGCTGGTGCCGTCGGGTTGGCAGCGGACGAAGAAGGTCCAGGGGCCCGACTCGGGGGCGAGGCCCGCGGCGACGGCGTCCTTCCCGGCCGCGGCGATCGGCGTCGGCGGCAGCCCCGTGTTCTGGTACGTGTTGTACGCACCCGGGGTGGCCCGCGCCTCCGCCGTGGTGCGCAGGGCCTGCAGGTCAAGCGGGTAGTTGACCGTGGAGTCCATCTCCAGGCGCTGGTTCGCGTCGAGCCGGTTGACGACCACCCGGGCGACCTTGCCCATGTCCGGGGTGATCGCCTCCTTCTCCACGATGGAGGAGAGCACCAGTAGCTCGTAGGCGGACAGCCCGTCGTGCGAGGCGTCGCCGGTGAGCCCGTCGGACTCCAGCTGCGCCACCGACACCGCCAGCAGGGACTTCCAGACCTCGGCGGCCGTGGTGCCGGGAGCGACGTCGTAGATCCCCGGCGTGACCAGGCCCTCGAGCCTGCGGTTGGGCTCGGCCCGCGCCACGTCCTCGACCGCCCAGGCCGGGACGCCGAGCGACGCCGGGTCGGCGGTCGCCATGGTCTGGCGCAGGTCGTCCGCGGTGAGGCAGGTCTGCGCGCCGTCGATCCGGCCGCAGCTCGCGGCCGCGATCAGGCTGAGGACACCGGGGCTGACCGTGCCGTCGGGCGAGCGGGTGTCGTCCAGCTGGGTGCCCCCGCGGATCTCCAGCCTGCCGACCCGCGACGCCGGGTCGACCATCGCCGCCACCGCGGCCTCGCCGGACATCTTGAGCTTGACCTGGTAGTACCCGGGCTGGATCCCGATCACCCGGGAGTCCTCGGCCGCGGCCTCGGTGAACGCCTCCGGGCTCGCGACGATGCCGCGCCGGGCGAGCATGGTGCCGATCTGCCGGGTGGTGTCCCCGTCGAGCACCCGGACGACGGCGTCGCCCTCCCCCGGGCCGTCGAAGTCGTCCGTGAAGAACCGCGACCCGACCAGGTAGGCGCCACCGCCGAACACCACACCGAGGAGCAGCAGAGCGGCGAGCAGGACCAACACCCCGCGCCTGCGCCGACGGCGGGCGTTCTCCCGCAGCTCGGCCCGCCGCGCGGCGAGCTCCTCGCGGCGGGTCAGGAAGGGACCGGTCGGGTGGTTCACGCCGCGGTGTCCACCCGGTGCGCGAGGCGGCCTGGGCGTGATGTCCCGTTCACAGTCCCGGAGAGTAACGGCCGCTCAGCCGCGGGCGTCGAGATACCCCTGCAGGATGGCCACGGCGGCGGCCTGGTCGATCACGGCGCGCTGCTTGCGGCCCTTCACCCGGCCCCGCAGCTGCTGGGTCGCCACGACCGTGGTCAGCCGCTCGTCCTGCAGCACGACGGGCACGCCGACGCCTGCGAGCTCCTCCTGGAAGGCCAGCGCCGCCTCGGCCGCCGGCCCCTCGCGGCCCGCGAGGGTCCGCGGCAGGCCGAGGACGACCTCCACCGCGGAGTGCTCCTCGACCAGCGCGGCGATCCGGGCCGCCGCGCCCTCCCGCGGGACCGTCTCCAACGGGGTGGCGATGAGCCCGTCGGGATCGCACAGGGCGACCCCGACGCGCACCGATCCGACGTCGACACCCAGCCGACGCCCCCGCGGCGTGATCACACTCACCCGCGGACGGCCTCGCGCAGCTTCTGGATGGCCGCGGCGACGCCCGACGGGTCCGTGCCGCCGACAACGGCTTGCGCTTGGCGCGG
>NZ_JACBXB010000621.1 GCF_013870575.1 Pseudonocardia pini | reverse complement strand
ACCACCGTCGCGGCGCCCAGTGGGCTGCCGGAGAACCGCTACCTCAACCGCGAGCTCTCCTGGCTGGACTTCAACGCCCGCGTGCTGGCCCTGGCCGAGGACACCAGCCAGCCGCTGCTGGAGCGGGCCAAGTTCCTCGCGATCTTCGCCAGCAACCTGGACGAGTTCTACATGGTCCGGGTGGCCGGGCTGAAGCGCCGGGACGAGACCGGGCTGGCCGTGCGCAGCGCCGACGGGCTTTCCCCGCGCGAGCAGCTGGCCCACATCCACGAGCGCAGCCAGGCGATCTCCGAGGCCCACGCCCGCGTGTTCCTCGACGAGGTGCGCCCCGAGCTGGCCGAGCGCGGCATCCACATCCGCCGGTGGAGCGACCTGTCGGAGATCCAGCGCGGCAGGCTGAGCGACTACTTCGCCGCGCAGGTCTTCCCGGTGCTCACGCCCCTGGCCGTCGACCCCGCGCACCCCTTCCCGTACATCTCTGGGCTGTCGCTGAACCTCGCCGTCACGGTGCGGGACACCGACAGCCGCACCGAGCGCTTCGCCCGGGTGAAGGTCCCGAACAACGTCCCCCGCCTCGTCCGCGTGCAGGACGACGAGGGCAAGCCGGGCCGAGACGTCACGTTCCTGCCCATCGAGGACCTCATCTCCGCCCACCTCGGCGAGCTCTTCCCGGGCCTCGAGGTCGCGGAGGTGCACGCCTTCCGGGTCACCCGCAACGCGGACCTGGAGGTCGAGGAGGACCGGGACGAGGACCTGCTGCAGGCCCTCGAACGCGAGCTGGCCCGCCGCCGGTTCGGCCCGCCGGTACGGCTCGAGGTCACCGACACGATGAGCGAGCACGTGCTGGAGCTGCTGCTCCGCGAGCTCGACGTGGACCCGAGCGACGTCGTCACCGTGCCCGGTCTGCTCGACATGACCTGCCTCTGGGAGGTCTACGCCGCGGACCGGCCCGACCTCAAGGACGAGCCCTTCCGCCCCGCCACGCACCCCGCGTTCGGCGAGCGGGAGACCCCGCGCAGCATCTTCGCCACGCTCCGGGAGGGAGACGTCCTCGTCCACCACCCGTACGACTCCTTCTCGACGAGCGTGCAGCGCTTCATCGAGCAGGCCGCGGCGGACCCGAACGTGCTGGCGATCAAGCAGACGCTGTACCGGACGTCGGGCGACTCGCCGATCGTCGACGCGCTGATCGACGCCGCCGCCGCGGGCAAGCAGGTCGTGGCGCTGGTGGAGATCAAGGCGCGGTTCGACGAGCAGGCCAACATCCGCTGGGCGCGCGAGCTGGAGAAGTCCGGGGTGCACGTTGTCTACGGGCTGGTGGGGCTCAAGACGCACTGCAAGACCTCGCTGGTGGTGCGCCAGGAGGGCTCGACCATCCGCCGCTACTGCCACATCGGCACCGGCAACTACAACCCGAAGACCGCGCGGCTCTACGAGGACATCGGCGTGCTCACCGCCGACCCCACGATCGGCGCGGACCTCACGGACCTGTTCAACTCGCTCACCGGCTACTCCCGGCAGACCTCCTACCGCTCGCTGCTGGTCGCCCCCTACGGCGTCCGCCGCGGGATCGTGCGGCGCATCGAGGACGAGATCGAGGCGCACCGGGCCGGGGACGGGCGGGCGCGGATCCAGATCAAGGTCAACTCGCTCGTCGACGAGCAGGTGATCGACGCCCTCTACCGCGCCTCGCAGGCGGGCGTGCCGGTGGACGTCGTGGTCCGCGGGATCTGCGCGATCCGGCCCGGCGTGGAGGGGCTGTCGGAGAACATCCAGGTCCGCTCGATCCTCGGGCGCTTCCTGGAGCACTCGCGGGTCTTCCACTTCGGTGCGGCGGACGAGTACTGGATCGGCAGCGCGGACATGATGCACCGCAACCTGGACCGTCGCGTCGAGGTGCTGCTGCGGGTGGCGGACCCGCGGCTCTCCGGCCAGCTCGCCGACGTCTTCGAGTCCAGCCTCGACCCCGCCACCCGCTGCTGGACGCTGGTCGACGACCGCTGGGAACCCTCCCCGCCGCCGGGCACCGACCTGGAGAAGGTGCGAGACCACCAGGCGGAGCTGATGATCGCGCACTCCGCCCGCACGCTCGACGACGTCGAATAGCACCGGAGAGATGACGGACCTGCACGCCGCCCTCGGCGCCGACGTCCTGGCCGGGGGCACCGTCCTCTGGCGCCCGCTGAACGCCGGGGTCCACGTGGCGCTGGTCCACCGACCGCGCTACGACGACTGGTCGCTGCCCAAGGGCAAGCTCGACCGGGGCGAGAGCCTCGCCGCCTGTGCCCTGCGCGAGACCTGGGAGGAGACCGGCGTCCGCGCGCGCCTCGGCGCCTGCATCGGGGACGTGCGGTACGCGGTCCCCGAGGGCCGCAAGCTGGTGCGGTACTGGGCCGCCGAGGCGCTCGAGATCCCGGACTTCACCCCGAACGACGAGGTGGACGAGCTCCGCTGGGTCACCCCCGCCACCGCCGCGGACCTGGTGCAGTACCCGCACGACCGGGTCGTGCTCGAGCGCTTCCGCGTGCCCCACTCGGTGCTGCTGGTGGTCCGACACGCCAAGGCGGGCAGCCGCAAGGACTGGGAGGGCGACGACGACCTACGCCCGCTCTCCGGCGTCGGCCGCAGCCAGGCGGCCCACCTCGTCGACTTCCTCGCCCGCTTCGGCCCGGAGCGCTACCACTCGGCCCTGCCGATCCGCTGCCTGGACACGGTCCGCCCCGCGGCCGCCGACCTTCCCATCACGCCCGAGCCGCTGCTCGGCGAGGAGGGCTACTGGGAGAAGCCGGACGCGGGTCTGACCCGGTTCCGCGAGCTGCTCGCCGAACCGGGCGTGACCGCGCTGTGCAGCCAGGGCGGGGTGATCCCGGACGTCGTGGCCCTCCTGCTGGAGGAGACGGGCGTGCCCGCGAACGGGGTCCCGTCCCCGCAGGACAAGGCGGTGCCGAGCCGCAAGGCGAGCACCTGGGTGCTCACCGCCGACGCGGCGGGCACCCTCACCTCGGCGGACTACTACCCCAGCCCCTGACCCCACGCACCCTGGCTCCCTGACGGACGTTTCACCGGCCGATCTCGGGCGTCATGGCCCCATGATGCGGGTGGGGGCGGCGCGCTACTTCTTCGCCGCCTTCTTCTTGGCAGCCGGCTTCTCGGCGGCGGCCTTCTTCGTGGTGGTCTTGGCGGCCGTGGTCTTGGCTGCGGTGGCCTTCGCGGCGGTGCTCTTCGCCGCGGCGGGCTTCGCGGGCGCGGCCTTGGCCGGGGTCGCCTTCGCCGGGGTCGCCTTCTTGGCGGTCTTCTCGGCCGCTGGGGCCTTCGCGGCGGCCGGCTTCGCGGCGGTGGTCCGCTTCTTCGGGGCCGGCTTCTCCTCGGAGAAGGAGCCCGCGGAACGGGCGGCGGTCCGGGTCGCC
>NZ_JACBXB010000620.1 GCF_013870575.1 Pseudonocardia pini | reverse complement strand
GGATCAAGCGACGCTGACCGGGCCTGGCGTTCGCCGGGGTGTCGGCCGCGGGCCCGGTGTCCGGCACGCAGATCGCGTTCGTCACCTCCCACGGCACCCGCACCCTGGGCCTGTCCAGCGAGACGATGCCGGGGTCCTGGCGATGCGGGCGAGCGTTCGTGGTGGGCGCCCGAGCCCACCAGGGGCCTCAGGGGAGGGGGAGGCGGGCGCTCTCCGCGGGCTCGGCGAGGCCGAGCTCCTGCGCCGCCTCACGGACGGCGGCGATCACGTGCTGGAACGCGGGGCGGCGCACCGCGCGGGTCCGGTAGGCGATCGACACGGTGCGCAGGACGGGTTCGGTGAGCGGCAGGACGTCGACCCCCGGCGGGCACTGGGCGAGCCCGAGATCCGATACCAGCGTGACGCCCAACCCGCCCGCGACCAGCGCCAACGCCGTGAACTGCTCCTCCGCCTCGTGGATGGTGCGCGGCTCGAACCCGGCGCGGCGGCAGGCGTTGCGCACCGCGCGGCCGAAGTGCGAGCGCGGGCCCGCGAGGATCCACGGCCGGTCGGCGAGGTCCACCAGCGCCACCTCGGCGCCGGTGACCGAACCCGCCGGGACCGCCGCGTACAGCTGCTCGACGGCCACGACCTCCCGGCTCAGCGCCGGGTCCCAGGACATCGGGTGGCCGGAGTAGTCGATCACGAACGAGAAGTCGAGGGCGCCGTCCCGCACGGCCCCGGCCGTCTCCTCCGGGGTGAGCTCGCGGGTGCTGACCCGGATCCCGGGATGGGTCTCGGCGAGCCGGGTCAGCGCGGCGGGCAGCAGCCCCGACGTCACCGACGCCCAGACGCCCGCGGTCAGCCGCACCGACCGCTCGTCGCGAGCCTCCTCGAGGGCCAGCTCCGCGCGTTCGACCGACCCGAGGATCTCCTCGGCGTGCTCGGTGAGGACCAGCCCCAGCTCGGTGAACCGGACCCGGCGGCCCAGCCGCTCGAAGAGGGTGCCGCCGACCTCGCGTTCGAGCTGCGCGAGCTGCTGGGACACCGCGGAGGCCGTGTAGTGCAACGACGCCGCGGCGGCGGTCACGGTGCCGCGGCGGTACAGCTCGCGGAGCATGCGCAGGCGCGACAGGGAGAGCTCCACGCCCGCCACCCTCGCATGCAGCCCGGGTGAACGCGACCTTCAAGGATTCGTTGATGGACGGCGGGCCGCCGCTGCCGCACAGTGGTGTCACCGGCGGGACGCACCGCCGGCTCCCACCGCGAACACCCGGCCCGACCAGGGCCTGTTCCCGCCTGCCACGAGTCTGGAGGTCGCCCGTGACCACGATGCAGGAGCCGCTGGGTCCGGTCCACGCCGAGCCCGCCGTCGTCGGACAGGAGCCCGTGCTGCGGCTGACCTGGACCGACCGCGTGACCGGTGCCCACGGCTACCTCGTGGTCCACACCCTGCGGTCCGGCATCGCCACCGGCGGCACCCGGATGCGGGCGGGCTGCACGCTCGGCGAGGTCGAGGACCTCGCGCGCGGGATGGCCGCCAAGACGGCCGCGTTCGACCTGCCGGTGGGCGGGGCCAAGGGCGGCATCGACTTCGACCCCAAGGACCCGCGGGCCTTCGGGGTGCTGCAGCGCTTCGTCGCGGCCATGCAGCCCTACGTCCACGCCCACTGGGTCACCGCCGAGGACCTCGGTGTGCCGCAGCACCTGATCGACGAGGTCTTCGCCTCCCTCGGCCTCGGGCAGTCCTACTACTCCGCGATCCGCCGGTCCGCCGACCCGGACGCCACCATGGAGCGCGTCCGCAAGGGGCTGAACGCGCAGGTCCCGGGCGGGCTGCTCGGGGACGTGATCGGTGGGTACGGCGTGGCGCACGCCTGCCTCGGCGCCGCGACGTCCTTCGGCTGGGCGGTCGAGGACACCGCCGTCGCGATCCAGGGGATCGGGACCATGGGCGGCGGCGCGGCCTGGTACCTGCACGAGGCGGGCATGAAGGTCGTCGCCGTGGCCGACGCCGCGGGCACCCTCTACGCCCCCAACGGCCTCGACGTCCCCGCCCTGCTCGACCTGCGCGACGGCTACGGGGAGATCGACCGCACCCGGCTGCCCGCCGGGGTGGCACAGCTGCCGCGCTCCGCGGTCGTGGGGATCCCGGCGGACGTGTTCGTCCCCGCCGCGATCTCCTACGCGATCACCCCGGACAACAGCTTCGACGTGGCGGCCAAGGTCGTCGTCGAGGCCGCCAACGCCGCCACGACGCCCGAGGCGGAGGCCATGCTCGCCGCCCGCGGTGTGCCCGTCGTCCCGGACTTCGTGGCCAACGCCGGTGCCGCGGCCTGGGCCTGGTGGCTGCTGCTGGGCTGGGTCGGCATGGAGCACAACGACGTCACGACCGCCGAGGACTCCTTCCGCCTGCTGCGCACGCAGATGGCGGAGAAGGTGCAGCTGCTGCTGGGCCGCTGGCACAGCGACGCCGTCCCGCCCCGCGAGACCGGCTTGGCGCTCGCGGTGTCCGACCTGGACGGCCAGGAGCACACGCTCGTCATCCCGTAGCCGGTTCTCGGGTCGCCGAGAGATCGCACGTTTCGTGCGCTGAGCGCGGTCGAGGCAGCGCTCAGTGCACGCAACCGGCGATCTTGCCGCGCTGAGAGCACGAAACGTGCGATCTCGAGCGTCGTCCGGGGCGAGGGTCAGCGCACGACTCGGGAGCCCGGGACCTCTTCTGCGTCCAGGTGTCTGAGCAGGTTGGTGACGAAGCGGTCGCCGGTGCGCTGCAGGGTCACGTTCATCAGGCCCGTGACCGCCGGGGCGGCCAGCCTCGACAGCGGCAGCTCGACGTGCAGGGTGAGCCGGATGGCGAGGTGGGTGCCGCCCGGGACGTCCTTGAGTACGTACCACCCCTCGGCGCCGGTGTACTCGTGCGAGCCGGCCGGGGGTTCGTGGGTGTAGTCGATGCGCGAGGAGTCGGTGAAGCGCATCCGCTCGGTGAACGTCGGCTGGATCCCCACGCCGAGGACCTTCAGCTTGATCATCGACCAGCGCCAGAGGTCGCCGTCCGTCTCGATGCTGGTCAGCAGCGGCGTGAGCTGGGGGAGACACACCGGGTCGGTGAGGACCGCCCAGATCGCCTTCCGCTCGGCGGCGACGACGGCCTCCGACTCGGTCGTGGTCGTGAAGCGGTTCACTCGGGCGCCGACCTTCCTCCTGCTGCCTCCTGCACCGTGCGGAGGATCCTGCCCAGGTCCGCGCGATCCCGCTCGTCGAGGGTGGCGAACAGGTCCGCGGACTGGGCGTGCCTGGCCGCGCGGATCTCGCCGAAGAGCTCGGTGCCCTTCTCGGTGAGCGCGACGAGCGTGGCCCGCCGGTCCCCGGGGTCCGGCCGCCGCTCGACGAGCCCGCGGGACTCCAGGTCGTCGACCACCTCGGTG
>NZ_JACBXB010000061.1 GCF_013870575.1 Pseudonocardia pini | reverse complement strand
AGCGGGTCCCGCCGCGACGATCTCGGCGACGGCGGCCTCGTCGTTCAGCCCCCCGCCCGCCGCGATGGTGTCCGCGACGTGGGCCTCGACGGTGTCACCCGCGATGTCCCCGAGGACGACCGCGACCCCGCCCTGGGCCCACCGGGTGCTGCCCTCGGTGATCGCGTCCTTGGTCACGACGACCACGCGCAGCCCGGCCTCCGCGGCGTCGAGCGCGGCGGTGAGCCCCGCGACCCCGGTGCCGACCACCACCAGGTCGGCCGTCGCGTCCCAGGTCATTCGCCACCCCCGGGCTGCCCGATCGCGATCATCCGCTCGACGGCGCGGCGCCCGCGGGCGGCCAGCTCCGGGTCCACGTGCACCTCGTCGGTGCCCTCGCGGACGCTGCGCAGCAACGCCATCGGAGTGATCATCTTCATGTACGTGCAGCTCGCCCGGTCGTTCACCGCGCGGAAGTCGATCTCCGGGGCGGCCTTGCGGAGCTGGTGCAGCATCCCGATCTCGGTGGCGACCAGGACCGACTTCGCGTGCGTGGACCGGGCGGCGTCGATCATCCCACCGGTAGAGAGGATCTTGACCTTGTCGGCCGCGACCGCACCCGAGCCGGCCAGGTAGAGCGCCGACGTGGCACAGCCGCACTCGGGGTGGACGAACAGGTCCGCCTCGGGGTTCTCCTCGGCGCGCTTGGTGAGCTCGGCGCCGTTGATGCCGGCGTGGACGTGGCACTCCCCCGCCCAGACGTGCATGTTCTCCCGCTTCAGGGTCCGCCGCACGTGCGCACCGAGGAACTGGTCCGGCAGGAACAGCACCTCCTTGTCGAGCGGGATCGAGGCCACGACCTCGACCGCGTTCGACGAGGTGCAGCAGATGTCCGTCTCCGCCTTCACCGCGGCGGTGGTGTTCACGTAGGACACGACCACGGCGTCGGGGTGCTCGGCCTTCCACTCGACCAGCTGCTCGGCGGTGATCGAGTCGGCGAGCGAGCAGCCCGCCCGCTCGTCGGGGATCAGCACCGTCTTCTCGGGCGAGAGGATCTTCGCGGTCTCGGCCATGAAGTGGACCCCGCAGAAGACGATCGTGTCGGCCTCGACCTCGGCGGCGATGCGGGACAGCGCCAGGGAGTCCCCCACGAAGTCCGCGACGTCCTGGATCGCCGGGAGCTGGTAGTTGTGGGCCAGCAGCACCGCCCCACGCTGCCGCGCGAGCTCGCGCACCTCGTCCGCCCAGCCGGGGTACGGGACGCCCGTACCCTGCTGCAGGTCTGCCGTCACCGTCATGGCTCGTCCTCCTCGATGTTTTCGCCTACTGGTCGAAAACAGGGAGATCGTAGCATCGCACCCGCCACCACGACACCGTCCACGTGACCCGGAACTCACCTGTCCGTAACCTGCGCGGCACCGGCACGGCACCGACCGCACGAATCGGGCGCCCTCTACGATCGGCCCCATGCCCACCGGCCACGAGGTGCTCGCGGCCGTCCTGCAGGTCCGGGCCGATGTGCTGCAGGTCCTGCTCTGGCAGCGCGGCAAGGATCCCGACCGCGGTCGCTGGGCGTTGCCCGGTGGCGCGCTGGGGGCGACCGAGGACGTCGAGGAGTCCGTGCGCCGCCAGCTCGCCGAGAAGGTGGACGTGCAGGAGGTCGCGCACGTCGAGCAGCTGGGTGTGTTCAGCGCGCCCGCCCGGGTGCCGGGGGTGCGGCTCGTGGCGACGGCGTTCCTCGGGCTCGTCCCCTCCGACGCCGATCCGGAGATCCCCGCCGACACCGCATGGCACCCCGTGGACCGGCTCCCGGAGACCGCCTTCGACCACGCCGAGATCGTCCGCGACGCCCGGGACCGCCTGCGCGCCAAGCTCTCCTACACCAACCTCGGCTTCGCCCTCGCCCCGCGCGAGTTCACGGTCTCGGCGCTGCGGGAGCTCTACGCGGCCGCGCTCGGGCACCCGGTGTCGGCGACCAACCTGCAGCGCGTGCTGACCCGCCGCGGGGTGTTGGAGGCGACCGGCGAGACCGCCCCGCCCGGGCCCGCGGGCGGGCGTCCGGCGGCGGTGTTCCGGTTCACCGAGCGCGCACTGCGGGTCACGGACGCCTCCGCGGTCCTGCGGCCGCCGGGACCCCGGGAGTCGACGGGCGAGTAGGGGGCCGGACCCGTACCGTGACCGGCGTGGCCGCGACGATCCCCCTCTTCCCGTTGGGCACGGTGTTGATGCCCGGCGCGTCGCTGCCGCTGCACATCTTCGAGCCGCGCTACCGCCAGCTCACCGTCGACCTCGTGACGGGGGCGGTGCCGGGCAAGGAGTTCGGCGTCATCGCCGTCCGCGAGGGGTACGACACGGACCGGGACGGCATGGGCGCGCTGGAGCCGGTCGGCTGCACCGCGCGGCTGCTCGACGTCCGACGGCTACCCGACGGCCGGTACGACATCGTCACCGAGGGTGCCCGTCGGTTCCGCCTGCTCGAGCTGGACGACTCCACGCACTCCTACCTGTGCGGCTCCGTCGAGTGGCTGCCGGACGACGGCACCGCCACCGAGGCGGACGACCTCACCCGCATGCTGGCGACCGCCGCCCGGGCCGCGCACCGGGCGTACTGCGCGGCGGCGTGGAAGTCCGACGACTGGACCGAGCCCGCCAAGGGCGTCGGCCCCGCCGAGCTGGCCCACGTCCTCGCCGCGGACTGCCTGCTCCCGATGGCGGACCGCCAGGCCCTGCTGGAGGAGCGGGTGCCGCTGGAGCGGCTGCGGATGGTCCGCAGGTTGCTGGCCCGCGAACGGGGCCTGCTCCAGACCCTGCACGCCGTCCCCACGCCGATGGCCACCTTCGCCGAGGACTTCGGCCCCAACTGACCGCGCGCCGCCCCGCACGCAACCGGCGATCATGCCGCGCTGAGAGCACGAAACGTGCGATCTCGAGACCCGGCCCACCGCCCCGTCGGCCGGGTCGGCCTCAGCTCCAGCCGAAGCGGCTCTGCAGCTCTCGCGCGACCCGGTCGAAGCGGCCCCTGTCCAGCACCGCGCCCTCGCGGCGGATGTCGTGCTCCCCGACCTCCAGCACCCGGTCCAGCCGGATGAAGGACTCGCGGCCCTCGCGGTCCCACTCCCCCGCCCCGATGCCGACCCAGTCCGGGTCCCCGTCCCGCCGCTGTTGGCTGGACAGCATGAGCCCCAACAGGTCTCCGTCGCCGCGCCCCACCACCAGCAGGGGGCGGTCCTTGCCCTGCGAGGCATCCTCCTCGAACGGCACCCAGGTCCACACGATCTCGCCGGGGTCCGCGGCGCCGTCGAGCTCCGGGGCGTAGACGATCCGCCGCGCCCGGTCCCGCGTGGGGGCGGTGCGCACGCCGCCGTGGTTCTCCGGTGTCGGCCGCGCCGGCTGCTCGTCCGCCTGGGAGAGCAGCTTCAGCCCGACATCCACGGCCTGCTTGAGCAGGTTGCCCCAGTCCATGTCCGCCAGCATCTCATCGCGGGACCGATGAGTTTCCCGCGGCACGCACGTTCCATCGTGCGAACCGGCCACACAGGGAAGGATCGCCGTCATGGACTGTGCACTCGAGGTCGTCATCGTCCCCGTCTCCGACGTCGAGCGGGCGTACGAGTTCTACGCGGGCAGGCTCGGCTTCCGCGTCGACTCGGACTTCCACCCGCACGAGGGGTTCCGCGCCGTGCAGGTCACCCCGCCCGGCTCGGCCTGCTCGATCGTCTTCGGCAAGGGCCTCGGCTCGACGGCGGCGCCGGGCTCGCTGCAGGGCTGCCACCTCGTCGTCGCCGACATCGTGAAGGCGGCCGACGAGCTCACGAGCGCCGGGATCGAGAACTCGGGACCGCAGCACTTCGCGGAGGGTGTGCTCACACCCGGCCCGGACCCGCGCAACGCGGACTACGGGTCGTTCGTCTTCTTCTCCGACCCGGACGGCAACTCGTGGGCCGTGCAGCAGGTCGTCACGCACGCCCGGTGACCGACCTGGAGGCAGGCTTCGCGCTCCACCGGCGCGAGCTGCACGTCCACTGCTACCGCATGCTGGCCTCGTTCGACGAGGCCGAGGACGCCGTGCAGGACACCTACCTGCGGGCGTGGCGGGCCCGGGACTCCTTCGACGGCGTCCACCTGCGGGCCTGGCTCTACCGGATCGCGACGACCGCCTGTCTCGACCGCGGGCGGGCGCGGGCCCGCGACCGGACGGAGGTCTCCTGGCTCACCCCGTACCCGGACACGTTCCTGGACCCGAGCGAGGAGCCTGCGGCACTCGCCGTCGCGCGGGAGACGATCGAGCTCGCGTTCCTCGTGGCGCTGCAGGTGCTGCCGCCCCGGCAGCGGGCGGCGCTGCTGGCCCGCGAGGTGCTCGGGCTGTCCGCCAAGGAGACCGCGGCGATGATCGGGACGAGCGTGCCCGCCGCGAACTCGGCGGTGCAGCGGGCGCGGGAGACGTTGCGCTCCACCCTGCCCTCGCACCGCGAGGAGTGGGCGGCCCGCGAGCCGGAACCCGCCGAGCGCGAGCTGTTGGCCCGGTTCATCGACGCCCACCAGCGGCACGACGCCGCGGCCGCGATCGCCGTCGCGGCGGAGGACATCCGCATCACGATGCCGCCCGCACCGATGGTGTTCGAGGGGTTGGCGGGCCTGCGTCCGTTGCTCGCCCGGGCCCTCGGCCCGGAGCGCGACGGCGACTGGCGGCTGCTGCCGACCGGCGTCAACCGGATGCCGGCGGCGGCCAGCTACCTACGCCGCCCCGGCGACACCGTCTTCCGCCCGTTCAAGCTGGACGTGCTGCGGGTCGAGGAGGGCCGGATCGCCGAGATCACCACGTTCGGCTACTCCTGGTTCCCGGCCCTGGCCCTCCCGGACCGCATCACGGAGCCATGACCGTCGGTTCCGGCGTCCCAGACGACGGTTGTGGCTCCATGATGCGTCAGTCACTGCGTCGGTCGGTGGCCTGCTCCTGCTGCTTCGCCACCTCGGCGCGCACCTGGTCCATGTCGACCTCGCGCACCTTGCCGATCAGCTCCTCCAGCGCGGAGGCCGGCAGCGCGCCGGGCTCGGCGTAGAGCACCACGCCGTCCCGCACCGCCATCAGCGTGGGGATCGAGGAGATCCCGAACGCCTGCGCGAGCTCCACCTGCGCCTCGGTGTCGACCTTGCCGAACGTGATGTCCTCGTGCTTCGTGGACGCGTCGTCGAAGACGGGCGCGAACTGGCGGCACGGGCCGCACCACGACGCCCAGAAGTCGACGAGGACGGTCCCGCCGCCGGTCACGACCTCGTTGAAGTTGTCGGTCGTCAGTTCCACCGTTGCCATGCCCGGGTCAACTCCGCTCGGCCCGCGAGTGTTCCCCGCTCACCGCAGCGCGGCCGGGAGCTGCGCGAACGCGCGCTCGTGGGAGTGGAAGACGCGGTCGCGCTGGTCGTAGACGAGCACGCTCGCGGACCTGATGTCGTAGAACAGGCCCATCAGCTCGGCCCGCACGCCCATGTCCCGCAACCGGTCCAGCTGCAGGGCGACGTTCACCATCGCGAGGCAGTCGGCCTGGCCGAACCCGTCCCGCGAGGCGGCGCGGCCCGCCGGATGGCCCTGCACCCAGGCCCGCACCGTGGGCTCGCCGTTGCGCAGCCAGTCGTCGAGCGGCCCGCGCGCGCCCCGGCCGTTGAGCACCGCGTTCATCGCGCCGCACCCGGAGTGCCCGCAGACCGCGATCAGCGGCACCCGGAGCACCTCCTCGCTGTACTGCACCGCGGCCAGGGTCCCGGTGCCGGACACGAAGTTGCCCACGTTCTGCACCGTGAACAGGTCCCCCGGCCCGCTCTGGGTGATCATGCTGGGCAGCACCCGGGAGTCCGCGCAGGTCAGCAGCAGGCCCGAGGGGCTCTGCCCGCCCGCGAGTCCTGCCATCGTGGGGCGCACCTGCTCGGCGGTGTGCCGGTGGTAGGCGGTCAGCCCGGCCCGCATCGGCGCGGACGCGCCGCCGGCGAGGCCTTCCGCACGCCACTGGGACCAGGTCGCGAACCGCCCGTGCGGCACGTCGCGCGCCGCCCTGGCCTGCTCCGGCTCGACGACCTCGACGAAGCCCCCCGTCGCCCGGTGCCGCGCCGCCCACGACTCGATGTGGTCGAACGCGGTGTGGTCGAGGTAGTCCACCACGAGGTCGACGCGGACGGGCTCGCCCGCGGGCACGGCCGTCAGCGTCCGGGAGAGCGAGGGCACCGACAGGAAGCTCAGGGTGCCCTCGACGACGATCCGGCGCGGGCCGGTGTCCGGCTCCTCGACCCGGACCCGGGCCCGGGCGGCCCGCCAGACCATCAGCACCGCGGCCAGCACCAGCCCGAGCGCGACACCCTCGAGCAGGTTCAGGAACACCACGCCGAGCACCGTCACCACGTAGAGCGCCAGCTCGCCGTGCCTGCGGGCGGTGCGGATGTCCGCGGGCTTCACGAGCTGGAGGCCGACGACCACGAGCAGGCCGGACAGGCCCGCGAGCGGGATCATCTCCATCGTCGAGACGAGCGCGATGCCGAACAGCGCGATCCAGCAGCCGTGCAGGATCGTCGACAGCCTGCTGCGGGCGCCCGCCCGGACGTTCGCCGAGCTGCGGACGATCACCCCGGTGATCGGCAGGCCACCGAGCAGGCCGGAGACGGCGTTGCCCGCGCCCTGGCCGAGCAGCTCGCGGTCGGCGTCGGTGCGGACGCTCGTGCCGTCGCGCTCGCGTGCCATCCGGTCGGTCGCGACGGCGGACAGCAGGCTCTCGACGCTCGCGACCAGCGCGACCGTCAGCATCCCACCGAGCACGCCCGCCCAGAGCCCGGACTCGGGGAGCACCGGCAGGGCGATCGAGGAGATGAGGTTGCCGGGCAGGTCGACGCGGGCGACGTCCGGCCACAGCAGCGCGAGCGCGGTCGCGGCGCCGACGGCGACCAGCGCGCCGGGGACGGCCTTCTGCGGCCCGGGCAGCCGCGGCCACACGAGCATGATCACGATGGCGAACACCCCGACGATGACGGCGTGCCCGTGCAGGTCCGCCAGCTGCGCCGGGAACTCGCGGATGTTGTCGAGCGCGGCGGTCTGCGCGCTCCCGCCCAGCACGATGTGCAGCTGGGCCAGGGCGATCGTGACGCCGATGCCCGCGAGCATGCCGTGCACGACGGCGGGTGGGATGGCCTGGGTGAACCGGGCGACCCGGGTCAGGCCGAAGACCACCTGCAGCAGGCCCGCGCCCACGGTGATGAGGCAGGTGACCTGCCAGCCGAACTGGTCGACCAGTCCGGCCACGATCACGGTCAGTCCCGCGGCGGGCCCGCTGACCTGCAGCGGGGAGCCGCCCAGGAAGCCCGCCACGACGCCGCCGACGACGCCGGCGATGAGGCCGGCCATGATCGGTGCGTTCGAGGCGAGCGCGATGCCCAGCGACAACGGCACCGCCACCAGGAACACCACGAGCGAGGCGCCGAAGTCGGCACGCAGGGCGCGGGGGTCGAAGCGGCGGGGCTCGGGCCCGTGGTCACGGGTCCCGGCGGTCGGGGGGCTCGAGGTCGAGTCCAGCACGTCGGGTCCTCCGGTCAGGTGTCTGGCAGGGGGGCGTACGACTGCGCCTGTGCGGCCGTTCGGTGGTGCGCCCGATCAGCAAACCGGACGCAGGCCGGTCCGGTTCCCACACCCTTGTCCCGAGAAGTCCGATTTCTCTGAATCGATCACCCTCGGTGCGCGCAGGATCGCGACCCACGCCCTCGGTGCCGGGGCAAACCCCTGCGATCGGGTGAACCGGACACCACCCGTGCGGTGCGACCCCTTTCCCGTCCACGGCCCGATGCATCGATCGAGTGGATCATGGTGGGCGGGGCCACATCGGCCACGGACGGGTGAGGGGCGTGTGAACGCGCTGTTACACGCGTCGCGGGGACGGCTCCCGCGGGCGGCGGACTATCCTGGTTCGACCATGTCCGCGGATCTCGACTTCGACGGCGCGCATCCCGCGCTCTCGCGCCGTCGCGGGCTGGGGCAGACCAGCGCGCGGTCCCTGCTCCTCACCCTGCTCGGCGAGTTCGTCCTGCCCCGCGACGAGCCCGTCTGGACCCAGGTGCTCATCGACGTCCTCGCCGGGCTGGGCATCGAGAGCAAGTCCGCCCGCCAGGCACTGGCCCGGACCGCCGCGGAGGGACTGGTCCTCTCCGACCGGGCGGGCCGCCGGGTCCGCTGGCGGCTCACCGAGTCCGGCCGCAGGCTGCTCTCCGACGGCGCCGACCGCATCTACGGCTTCGGCTCCCCCGCCCCGGCCTGGGACGGCCGCTGGCTGGTCCTGCTGGTCTCCGTCCCGGAGACCCGGCGGCGGCTGCGCCACCGGCTGCGCACCCGGCTGGCCTGGGCCGGGCTCGGCTCCCCCGCCCCCGGCGTCTGGCTGTCGCCGGACCCCGGCAAGGAGGCGGAGGTGGCCGAGGTGGTCGCCGACCTGGAGCTCGACGCCGTCACCAGCTCCTTCGTCGGCCCCTTCGGCGCGATCGGGGAGCAGGACGAGGTGGTGCGGCAGGCGTGGAACCTCGCGGCCGTCGAGCGCGAGTACGAAGAGTTCCTGTCCGAGTTCGCCGACGCGGCGCCCGGCACCCCGGCAGAGGTCCTCACCCACCAGGTCCTGCTCGTGCACGCTTGGCGGCGCTTCCCGTTCCTCGACCCGGAGCTCCCCGCCGAGCTGCTCCCCGCCGAGTGGGCGGGCACCCGTGCGGCGGAGCGGTTCACCACGCTGCACGCCCGCTGGGCCGCGGGGGCGCAGGGGCACTGGGAGAGCCTGGCCGACGCCCCCTGACGAGGGAGCGAACCGGGGCGGTCGCGGCTCAGCCGAGGCAGCCGGGGCCCAGCAACGCCTTCAGGTCACCCATCAGGGCCGGGGTGTTGGTGACCTTGAGCCGCTCGTCGAGCCGCAGCATGGTGACCTTCGTGCCGTAGACCAGCTTCAGGTGCACCTCGGACGTGCCCGGGTGGTGCGTGAGCACCTCCTTGAGCTGCGCGACCCGCTCCGGGGTGACGAGCTCGGTGCGCAGGCTGACCTTGAGCGGCAGCCCCGCCTCCCCCGCCGCCTGCAGCTCGGGCACCGCGAGGTCGTTGGCGATCAGCGAGACGCGGTCGTCCCGCTTGTTCACCCGCGCCTTGACCAGCACGATCGCGTCCTCCGCCACGTCCACGCCCACCACCTGGTAGGCCCGCGGGAAGAACAGCACCTCGATGCCACCGGCGAGGTCCTCGATCTGGGCCGACGCCCAGGGCTCGCCGTTCTTGTTCACCCGCCGGTTGACGTTCGTGAGGATGCCGCCGACGGTGACCTGCGCGCCCTCCCCGACCGTCCCCTCCAGGATCGCGGGGATCGGGGTGTCCGCCTTGGCGGACAAGGCCTGCTCCACGCCGTCGAGCGGGTGGCCGGAGACGTAGAGGCCCAGCATCTCCCGCTCCACGGCGAGCTTGTGCTTGGTGTCCCACTCCTCCTCCGGGACCTTCACGTCGAAGATCCCGCCGAGGCCGGAGTCCTCGTCCGACGAGGCCTCGAGCGAGCCGAAGAGGTCGAACTGGCCCATCGACGCGGCCTTCTTGCTGCTCATGATCGCGTCGATCGCGTCGGCGTGGACGAGCAGCAGGCCCTTGCGGGTGTGGCCGAGGGAGTCGAAGGCACCGGCCTTGATCAGCGACTCGATGACCTTCTTGTTGCAGACGACGGCGTCGACCTTGCGCAGGAAGTCGGAGAAGTCGGTGAAGTTCCCCTTCTCCTTGCGGGCGGCCACGATCGCGTCGACGACGTTGAACCCGACGTTGCGGATCGCGCCCAGGCCGAACCGGATGTCGTCCCCGACCGGGGCGAAGTTGCGGACCGACTCGTTGACGTCCGGCGCGAGGACCTTGATCCCCAGCCTGCGGCACTCACCGAGGTAGACGGCGGCCTTGTCCTTGTCGTCCCGCACCGAGGTGAGCACCGCGGCCATGTACTCGGCCTGGTAGTTCGCCTTGAGGAAGGCCGTCCAGTACGAGACGACGCCGTACGCGGCGGAGTGCGCGCGGTTGAAGGCGTAGTCGGAGAAGGGCAGCAGGATGTCCCACAGCGTCTTGACCGCGGCGTTCGAGTAGCCGTTGTCGTTCATGCCCTGGGCGAAGCCTGCGAACTCCTTGTCCAGGATCTCCTTCTTCTTCTTGCCCATCGCGCGGCGGAGCAGGTCCGCCTTGCCGAGCGAGTAGCCCGCCAGCTTCTGGGCGATCGCCATGACCTGCTCTTGGTAGACGATCAGGCCGTAGGTCTCGCCGAGGATGTCCTTGAGGGGCTCCGCCAGCTCCGGGTGGATCGGCGTGACCTCTTGGCGCTTGTTCTTCCGGTCGGCGTAGTCGTTGTGCGCGTTGGCGCCCATCGGACCCGGCCGGTACAGCGCGCCGACGGCCGAGATGTCGTCGAACTCCGTGGGCGCCATGCGGCGCAGCAGGTCTCGCATCGGCCCGCCGTCCAGCTGGAACACCCCGAGCGTGTCCCCGCGGGCGAGCAGGTCGTAGGTCGGCTGGTCGTCCAGCTCGACCTCCTCGATGACGAGCGTCGGCTTGCCGTTGAGCTCGATGTTCTCCAGCGCGTCGTCGATGATCGTGAGGTTGCGCAGGCCGAGGAAGTCCATCTTGAGCAGCCCGAGCGTCTCGCAGACGCCCATGTCGAACTGCGTGATGATCGCGCCGTCCGACTCACGGCGCTGGATCGGGATGACGTCGATCAGCGGCTTGCTGGACATGATCACGCCGGCGGCGTGCACACCCCACTGCCGCTTCAGGCCCTCGAGGCCCCGAGCGGTGTCGATGATCTCGCGGACCTGGGGGTCCGCCTCGTACAGCGCGCGGACCTCGGTGGCCTCGGAGTACCGCTTGTGCGAGGGGTCGAACACGCCGGAGAGCGGGATGTCCTTGCCCATGACGGCCGGGGGCATGGCCTTGGAGATCCGGTCCGCCACGGAGTAGCCGGGCTGGCCGAACAGCACGCGCGCGGAGTCCTTGATCGCGGCCTTCGCCTTGATCGTGGAGTACGTGATGATCTGCGCGATCCGGTCCTCGCCGTACTTCTCCGTGGTGTAGCGGATCATCTCGCCACGCCTGCGCTCGTCGAAGTCCATGTCGATGTCCGGCATGGAGATGCGCTCGGGGTTGAGGAACCGCTCGAAGATCAGCTTGTGCCGGATCGGGTCCAGGTCGGTGATCTCCAGCGCGTACGCGATGAGCGAGCCCGCCGCGGAGCCACGGCCGGGGCCGCACCGGATGCCGACGGACTTGGCGTGCTGGATGAGGTCCGCGGTCACGATGAAGTAGCCGGGGAAGCCCATCTGGATGATCACGCCGAGCTCGTACTCCGCCTGGCGGCGGTACTGCTCGGTGACGCCGCCCGGGAAGCGCTTGTGCAGCCCCCGCTCGACCTCCTTGATCAGCCACGACTCCTCCGTCTCCCCCTCGGGGACGGGCGCGCGCGGCATGAGGTCCTGGCTGGCGAAGGAGATGCCGACGCGCTCGGCGATCAGCAGCGTGTTGTCGCAGGCCTCGGGGTGGATCGGGTCCCACTGGGCACGCATCTCGGCGGCGGACTTGAGGTAGAAGTCCTGCGCGTCGAACTTGAAGCGGTTGGGGTCCGCGAGCGTCTTGCTGGTCTGGACGCAGAGCAGCACCTCGTGCGGCTTCGTGTCGTCCGGGTAGGTGTAGTGCAGGTCGTTCGTGGCGAGGCCGGGCAGGTCGAGCTTCTTCTTCAGCGCGAAGAGGTCCTCCTGGACCCGCTTCTCGATCTCGATCCCGTGGTCCATCAGCTCGCAGAAGAAGTTGTCCTTCCCGAAGATGTCCCGGTAGTCGCTCGCGGCCTGGCACGCGGCGTCGAAGTCGTCCTGCTGGAGGAGGCGGGCGACCTCGCCGGACGGGCAGCCGGTGGTCGCGATGATCCCCTTGTGGTAGCGCTCCAGCAGCTCACGGTCCATACGCGGCTTGTAGTAGTAGCCCTCGAGGCTGGCGAGGCTGGAGAGCCGGAAGAGGTTGTGCATCCCCTCGTTGTTCTCGGCCAGCATCGTCATGTGCGTGTACATGAGGTCGGGGTTGTCGCTCGTGGCCCCGCCCTTGCCGATGGACACGCGCTTGCGCTCGTGCCGGGAGCCGGGGGCGAGGTAGCCCTCCATGCCGATGATCGGCTTGACCCCGGCCGCGGTGGCCTTCTTCCAGAACTCGTACGCCCCGTAGACGTTCCCGTGGTCCGTCATGGCCAGCGCGGGCATCTCCATGCGCGCGGCCTCTCTGAAGAGGTCGTCGAGGCGCGCCGCACCGTCGAGCATCGAGAACTCGGTGTGCGTGTGGAGGTGGACGAAGCTGTCCTTGCTGTTCCCGCTGGTCGGGGCCATGGGGCTGCTGGACTCCCTTCACGCGCTCGCGCGCGGGTGCTGCGGGTGGGACGTCCGACCCGGTGGGACGGAGGGCCGGGGAGCGGCCCGGCGGTCCTCGGGTCGGGGTGCGGCCAGACTAGCCCCGGCCACCGACGGTTCCGTGCGCGGTCACGCCGGCGTCGACGAAGCCGCAGTTCACCGCGCCCGGCCGCGTGTCGCGACCGCCGTGTCCGGGATCCCGGGCGTGTCGCACGTCCCGCACCGGTGGGCGCCGGTGACGCGGGTCAGGCCGCCAGGGGGGCGGTGGCGGGCACGGCCGTGAGCCTGCCGTAGAGGTCCTCGAAGGCGTCCAGGGTCGAGTCGAGGGTGTGGGCCCGGACGAGCTCGCGGCTCGACTCGCCCATCCGCCGTCGGGTCACGTCGTCGGCCAGGACCGCACCCAGGCGCGCGGCCAGGGCGGCGACGTCGCCGGGCGGGAACAGCCAGCCGTTGCGGCCGGGCCGGACGAGGTGCGGCAACGCCATCGCGTCCGCCGCGACGACCGGCTTGCCCGCCGCCATCGCCTCCAGCGTGACCAGGCTCTGCAGCTCCGCGACGCCCGGCATGCAGAACACCGCGCACCGCCGGTACGCCTCGACCAGCTCCTCCTCGGACACGAACCCGCGCCAGTCGACCCGGTCCGCGATCCCGAGGTCCGCCGCGAGCCGGTGCCAGGCCGCGCGCTCGGCACCGTCGCCGACGACCTCCAGTCGGGCCTGCGGCAGCCCGACGAGCGCGCGGAGCAGCTCGTCGACCCGCTTCTCCCGGTCCAGCCGTCCGACGAACAGGATCGTCCCCCGCTCCTCGACCCCGCCCGCGTAGCGACCTGATCTTCAACCACCCGGCCGCGCAGGCGAGCCCGTGGCTGTGGGCCGGGGTGCACG